>JAIBCN010000146.1 GCA_019694155.1 Vicinamibacteria bacterium
TAGTGATGCTTGAGAAGGAAGTTGAAGAACAGATCGATGCCGCTCACGAAGAACAGGATGCCCATCCAGGAGAGCAGGATGAGACGGTCCCACGACCTCGGAAGGCGAAGGAGGCTGAGCGCGCCGAGGAGTGGAATCAGCATCGAGCCGTAGCTGTAGGAGAGCTTCCCCGGCTCGAGGGCCAGACGCGACAGGATGGGAGTCGCTTCCGCGGCCTTCCCTCCAAGGCCCGCGCCGCCCATGATCTTCGGAACCGACTGCATGAGGAAGGGCAGCGTCCAGTGGACGTAGTAGAGCAGGAACGCGAAGGCGCTGGCCGCCACGAGCATCGTGAACACGGAGCGCGCGCGCGGGAAGTTCTCGCGCGCGGTCATGAGGATCACCCAGACGAGGACCGCCCCCGTGAAGAGCAACGCCGCGGTGTAGGAGAGGAAGCAGAAGGTGAAGAGCCAGGCGGTCGCGAGCCACGTCTTGAATCGATCGAGAGCGTCCACCCGGAACATGAGCCAGGGCAGCACCAGGCTGGAACTCCACACCCCGAGGATCGTCATGAGGTGCCCGAGCCCGAGGAGCTGGAATCCCGGGACGAGCCCCGCGAACAGCACAGCCGCAAAGGCCGCGGCCCGCTTGCCCCACACGCGCTCCGCCACCACCGACGCCATCAGGACGAGGGAGGCGAAGAGGCTCGCGAGAAAGACCTTCTCGCTCAGGTAGAACCACGGCTTCGGCAGAGCGGAGAGCGGCGACACGAGGGTCTGGTAGAGCGCGGGGTGCGGCATCACGATCTTTCCCCACTGGGCCTGCTCGCTCAGCATGCTGCCGGGATAGGGAAGGTAGTAGATGAGGAAGCGGCCCTTCCAGATCTCCTCCGCGATGGAGGAATGGAAGACGAAGTGCCCTCCGCGATAGAAGGGAAAGGCGGTCGCGGTGAGCCACGCGGCGAAGCCGGATGCGGCGGCGCCGATCGCCACCGGACCCGGGAGGAGCCGCGTGCCGTCGTCAAAGAACGAAACCGCGCCCCGCATCATCGCGGCAAGACCGGCCGCGGCGGCGATGATGGCGAGGAAGCGGAAGGTGAAGGGTATCGCGGCGACGGGCTCGCCCCCGATTGCGAGAGCGCAGCCGATCAGAAGGGCGGCGGCGGCCATCCGGCCGGACCTGACCGAGAGGCCGGCGGCGCCGAAGCCGATCAGGGCCAGGAGAGCGGCGCACACCACTGCGAGCACGACTCTCAGGGAAGGAAGGGCCGCGCCGCGTTCGATGGAGACGCGATCGATGCGCAGGAGGTCGGAGCCCCCCGGAACGTCGAGCATGAGTCCGGACCTCCAGCCGAAGGGCGAAGGCGCCGACATGGAGGCCGTGGTCCAGCGGCTCTCCTGAAGGGGGACCCTGAGCTCGCGCCCTCCAGCGCCCAACACCGCCACATCCCGAGGCGCGCCCTCGAGCGCGGCCGCGGCTTCGATCTTCCACGGAGCGCCGCCGCCGAAGTCGGAGAGGTCGAGGCGCGCGCCGCGCGGCGCCCATCGGGCCTTCTCGCCGCCCTTGCCCACGAACGAACCGAAACCCTGCGCCACCGCGACCTCTCGACCGGATCCGAGATCGATGTCGATGCGGGAGGGCGCCCGGTAGGCGAGAGACACCAGAACCACCGCGAGGGCGACGAGGGTCGCTACGTGAATGTCGCGCAGCCGGGCGGCGCCCGTCATCAAAGCCCGCGCGGCCGCCCCGGAGATGGCCGCCGCGGCGCGGGTGGAGCGCGGCATCAGAATCGACGCGCTCCCGATCGCCAGCATGAGGATCAGAGACGGCCCCAGCCAAAGGGCGGCGAAGGGTCTCGCCACCGCGTAGAGAACGGCGATCACCGCACCCGCGACGAGCGCCGCGCGCTCCGCATTCTTGGGGCCCACTCCCGTCCGCTCGAGCACGAACGCGACGAGCAGCGACAGCAGCGCGGTCCCGAGCAGGGCTCCGAGAGGCGGAACGCGCGGGCCGCGCGCCAGGGGAACGAGGCGCGCCTCCTCGACGCGGATGCCGAGCCTCCTCGCATCCCCCTGGCCCGGCTCGAAGACGTCGGAGTGGATGCCGAGTTCGAGGTCGGAGCGCCACCATCCCGAGGTGGTGGTGTCGAGCGTCACCCGCTCGGCTCCCGCCCCGGGGTGAATCGTGGTGGATCGGCCTCCCGCGGTCAGAACCACGCGCGGACCGTCCTGCCCGGCCGGGCGCCACGCGGAAAGCAGAAGCTCCACGCGGACCGGAATTCCCGGACCGGGATCCGGGAAGACGATGGCGCTGTGATCCGAACTCCAGCGAAGCCCTCCCTCCGGAGGATGGAAATCGCGGAAGGTCGCACCGGACACGAGTGGGTCCGCGGCGACCAGCGTCATGGGCCGCGGGAACTGGAAGGCCGCGCCGGCAAGGGCCAGCGCGACCAGGGCGACCCGCCCCCTCAAGCGCTCGACCCCTGGGCCCGCTCCACGCCCCGGGGTTCGCGCCGCAACCTCATCCACATGCGCGCCAAGGACACCAGAGT
This sequence comes from Vicinamibacteria bacterium, assembly GCA_019694155.1. Taxonomy (GTDB): domain Bacteria; phylum Acidobacteriota; class Vicinamibacteria; order Fen-336; family JAGNNV01; genus JAGNNV01. The sequence goes on from JAIBCN010000146.1 coordinate 2,531, forward strand.
GCGGGGAACGTCGCTCGGCCTCACCGTGGACTTCCCGGCCGTCCGCGGATAGTGCCTCACCCCGCGCTGCACGTAGCGGTAGCCGCCCCGATGGATGCGAGCCACGAGCTCGGTGTCGATGAAGAAGTCGGGGGTGTCAAGGGGCAGAGCGCGGATGAGGTCGCCCCGGAAGAGTTTGAACGAGCAGTTGAGGTCGCGAACCTTCATTCCGAAGGCCAGCGAGGACAGGCCGTTGAAACCGCCGGAAACGAACTTGCGCAGCCAGGGGTCCTGGCGGTCCACGCGGTAGCCGAGGATGACGTCGTGGTCCTCCATGAGAGGCATGAAGTCCTTCAGTTCGCCGAGGTCGAACTGATTGTCGGAGTCGGTGTAGAAGACGAGTTCGCCCCGGGTCGCGCGAAACCCGTCGCGCAGAGCGACCCCGTAGCCCAGGTTCACCGGATGGTCGATCACGCGGAGCCGCGCTCCAAGCTCTGCCTCCAGCGACTTCAGGATCCGCGCGGTGCCGTCGCGGCTTCCGTCATTCACCACCACCACTTCGCAGGTGGCCCCGGCCTTCGCGGCCCCCGCGAGGGCCTCACGCACCGCGCGCTCGATGTTGCCTTCCTCGTTGTAGGCGGGAAGGACGATGGAGAGCCGGGGCGGGACCTCCGTCGTGTTGGCGTAGTTGTGGGATTCCATGGCCTTGGAGGTGCGGCCGAAGGAAGTGAAGGCGCGATCGCGCGGTTCCCTCTTCGACGCCCCAGCGAGGCGTGGAGTTTACTTGACGGTCGGGGGCCGGCCGGGCCGGCGGCCCTCAGGTGCGATCGGGGTTCTTCGCCGGACGGCCCTCGCGCGCCGCGGCCAGAAGGGACTGCACTCTGCGGACATAGGCGCGCGTCTCGCGATACGGTGGGATGCCGCGATGACGCGCCACCGCCCGTTCGCCCGCGTTGTAGGCGGCGACGGAGAGCGAAATGCTGCCCTCGTAACGGACGAGCAGAGCCTTCAGGAGACGCGTTCCCGCGGTGACGTTCTCCCGGATGTCGAAACAATCGTCGACGCCGAAACGGCGCACCGTCCCCGGCATGAGCTGCATCAGGCCGCATGCGCCCCGCGACGAGACCGCCAGAGGATCGAACTCGGATTCCGCCTCGATGACGGCGCGGATGAGGTGGCGGCTGACGCCGTGCTCACGCGCGGTCCGGTCGATGATGAGGTCGACGTCGAAGACCTCGGACGGGCCGGCGACCGGACCCGCGTCGAGGTAGCTTTCGAACTTGGCAACGCGGACGGCGCCGGAGAGAGGCGGGACTCCCGCCTCCGCGGCGAGAGAGAGGAACGCCGAGGACAGGGCGGCCGCGATCACGCGGCGCTTCCTCAGGCACATCATGGGGGCGCTCGATTGCATGTTCACGCCCCTTTTCAGCAAGGAGCAGGCCAGCGCCGGCGCCGGGGCGAAAGGACACGTCGCCGTAAGGGAGCGATCAACAGGGAAAGGCGCCGCCTCGACAATGACTTGAGGGGCCTTCGAGGAACCGCGCGTTACCAGCAGTTACGTGGCGTCTTTGGCCACGTTTGTGGCGGTGCGCCCACAAGAGCCACGGCCTGCGGGTGGATCGCCGGCCATCAATCGGGCCACGGGGGCCGGATGGGTCGCTCCCGGCGTGCGGCGGGGTTCGACGCTCGAAGAATGAGGGCGGCGAGAAGACCCGCACCCGCGATCAATCCCACGCTGAGCAGGGGCTTGCGCTTCAGGAAGCGGCCGGCGCCGCTGGCTCCCAATTTGATCTGCTGTGCCGCCGCCTTCGCTACTTTTCCGGTCAGCGGATACGAGGCCCTCGGCCGGAGGATCGTTTCCTCCTTCGCCTCGGGCGTGACATCCCCGGCGCGGGAAGGGACGAGGGGCACCACCTTCGTCTCGAATCTCTCGGAACGCGAGCCCCGCTGGTGAGAGTAGACCCAGGTGAACTCGGCCCCGAGGAGGAAGATCTGCGCGGAGAGATACACCCACACGAGAAAGAGCACGAGCGATCCCGCGGCGCCGAAGCTGGAAGCGACGCTGCTGCGGCCCAGGTAGAGGCCGATCAGCAGTTTGCTGACCTCGAGCAGGAACGCGGTCACGCCCGCGCCGATGCCCACGTCGCGCCAGGCGATGCGCGCGCGCGGCATGAACTTGTAGATCGCCGCGAAGATGCATGCGTTCACGAGGAAGGAGACGAGGAAGTTCGCGAACTGAAGCACGGTCTGCCATCCCGAGAACCAGTGATTGGACCACTCGCCCACCGACGAGAGAAACGTGCCGAAAGCGAGGGAGAGAGCGAGCAGGAGCCCGAGAAAGAGGACCATGCCGAAAGAGAGCAGCCGCGTGCGCACGAGGTTGAACAGGCCGTTGCGCCGGGCAGGATCGGGTACGCGCCAGATGCGATTGAGCGCGCTCTGCAGTTCGCCGAACACACTGGTGGCGCCGAGCAGCAGAGTGAAGATGCCGACCGCGCTCGCGATGGCGCCCGCCCCGGGCCGGCTGACGCTCTTGATGAGCTCCTGCACCACCCCGGCCGCTTCGAGGCCGATGCGGCCCTGCAGCTGAGCCACGATCTCGCCCTCGGCGGCGTCCTGTCCGTAGATCATGCCCGCGACCGCGACCATGAGGATGATGAGCGGAGCGACCGAGAACAGGGTGTAGTAGGCGATCGCCGCCCCCATGCTGGGCGCGTAGTCGTCGATCCACGCGTTCACCGACTTGTCGATGAGAAGGCGAAGGTCCGCGAACGTCATCGGAGGCCGAGGGTCGGAGTTCGTCATTGCCGCCTGAGCATTATGGCCCGGTCCCCGAGGCAGAGCTCGGCCGAACTACCCGGCGGATTCGAACGCGGCGATCGCCGGCTCCTCCTTCAACAGGTAGCCAAGCTCATCCACGCCCTCCATCAGGCAGTGTCTCGCAAACGGCTCGATCGCGAACTTCGCCTCGCCTCCGGGCCAGGACACGAGCAGCCGCTCGAGGTCGACCAGCACGGTGGCGGTCGGGTGTGCGACGAGTGACGCGTGAGAGTCCCCATCGATCACCACGGGAACCAGGCCGTTCTTGAGCGCGTTGCGCTTGAAGATGTCGGCGACCGCGGTTGCGATGACTGCCTGTATGCCGTTCTCACGAAGCGCCCACACCGCGTGCTCGCGCGAAGAGCCGCAGCCGAAGTTGCGCCCGGTGACCAGGATCCGCGCGCCCTTCGCCTCGGGCCGGTTCATGGGGAAGTCCGGCCGGAGCGCGCCCGCCTTGTCGAAGCGCCAGTCCGCGAAGAGCGCGGAGGCGAAGCCCTGCCGCGAGGTCGTGGTGAGAAAACGCGCGGGGCAGATCTGGTCGGTGTCGATGTTCTCGTTCGGGAGAACCACGAAGGTGGACTCGAGGCGTCGAAGCGGCTCATTCATTTCACGAACTCCCGGGCGTCGGTGATCCGGCCGTTGATGGCGGAGGCGGCGGCGGTCAGAGGACTCGCGAGAAACGTGCGCCCTCCCTGCCCCTGCCGGCCTTCGAAGTTGCGGTTGCTGGTGCTCACCGAGTACTGCCCCGGCTGCAGGCGGTCGCCGTTCATGGCAAGGCACATGGAACACCCCGCCTCTCTCCACTCGGCTCCCGCCTCGCGGAAGATGGCATCGAGCCCTTCCGCCTCCGCCTGCTTCTTCACCGCATGCGACCCCGGAACGACCAGGGCCTTCACCCCGCTCGCCACCTTCCGCCCTTTGAGGACGCTGGCGGCGAGACGCAGGTCCGAGATCCGCGAGTTGGTGCAGCTGCCGATGAAGACCACGTCGATCGGCCGGCCGCGCAGGGGCTCGCCGGGAGCGAGGTTCATGTAGCGCAGCGCTTTCGCCGCGGATTCGTCTCCGCCGGGCTCGGGCACCACACCGCCGATCGGCACGCCCATTCCCGGGCTCGTTCCATAGGTCACCATGGGTTCGAGGGTCGACGCATCGAACGTCACCTCGCGATCGAACACCGCCCCCTCGTCGGTCCGAAGTTCGCGCCATCGCGCCACCGCCTCGTCCCAGGCGGCGCCCTGCGGCGCGAACGGACGGCCCTTCAGGTACGCGAAGGTCGTGTCGTCGGGAGCGATGATGCCGGTGCGGCCGCCGGCCTCCACCGCCATGTTGCACAGGGTCATGCGCTCTTCCATCGACAGGGTCGCGATGGTGGAGCCTCGATACTCGATCACGTGTCCTACCGCCCCGCCCGCGCCGATCTTGGCGATGAGGCCGAGGATCAGGTCCTTCGCGGTCACGCCCTTCGACAGGCGGCCGTTGAAGGTAACCGACATGCGCTTCGGCTTTTCGAGCAGCAGGCACTGGCTCGCGAGCACGTGGCCGACTTCGCTGGTGCCGATCCCGAACGCGAGCGCGCCGAAAGCGCCGTGCGTGCTCGTGTGGGAGTCGCCGCAGACGATGGTGCGGCCGGGGTGGGTCACACCCAGCTCGGGCCCGATCACGTGGACGATTCCCTGGCGATCGGAGTCGAGGCCGTAGAGCGTGATCCCGGCCTCCCGGCAGTTGTCCTCGAGCGCCCTGATCTGCGCCGCGGCGTCGGCGTCGCGGATCACCACTCCCCCGCCCTTCCGCTCGAAGTCGGTGGGTGTCGCGTGATCCATGGTGGCAAGCGTCCGGTCGGGACGGCGCACCTTTAGGCCGCGCTCCTTCAGGGTCGCGAAGGCCTGCGGTGTCGTCACCTCGTGGATGAGATGGAAGTCGATGTAGATCGTGGCCGGGGTCGATGCCGTGGCGGGCGACACCACGTGCGCGTCCCACACCTTGTCCAGAAGCGTCGTCGGAGAACTCACGCCGCCACCTCCACCGCGCGCTCGGCCGCACCGATCGCCGACAGATACGCCTTGAGCGAAGCCTCGATGGAGTCCGTGCTCGCGGCCTGACCCACCGTCTCCTGATCGCGATGCCGCACCCGCACCGTGACTTCGGCGAGCGCGTCCTTTCCGCTGCTGACCGAACGGGTGTGCCAGTCGAGCAGCTCGAGGTTCACCCCGAGTGCTGTATCGATGGCCTTGAGCGCGGCATCGAGCGGCCCGTTCCCGACGCCGGAGGCGGTGCGGCGCTGGCCGTGCACTTCGATCTCCACGGTGGCCGTGGGAATGACGCCGTTGCCGGAGAGCGTCTGGTAGCGAACGAGGACGTGCCGTCGTTCCGCGTGATGGTCGAGGAGCGACAGCAGGTCGTCGTCGTAGACAAACTTCTTGCGGTCGGCGAGTTCCTTGACCCGCGTGGTGACGTCCTCGAGTTGATCGACGTCGACTCTCACCCCGAGGGCGCGGAGGCGCTTTTCCACCGCGTGGCGACCGGAGTGCTTGCCCAGGACCAGGAGAGTCTCCCCGACGCCGACGCTCGCCGGAGTCATGATCTCGTAGGTCAGGGGATTGGCGAGGATTCCGTGCTGATGGATCCCGGCTTCGTGCGCGAACGCGTTGCGGCCGACGATGGCCTTGTTGGGCTGAGGCCAGACGCCGGTGATGGCCGAGAGATCAGAGCTCGTGGGCGCCAGCAGCTCCGTCTTCACCCGGGTGTCGACGCCCAGCGCTTCGCGTCGAACCTTGAGCGCCATCACGATCTCCTCGAGCGATGTATTGCCCGCCCGTTCCCCGATGCCGTTGATGGTGCACTCCACCTGCCGCGCGCCCGCCCCGATGGCGGCGATCGAGTTCGCGACGGCGAGGCCGAGGTCGTTATGACAGTGCACCGAGATCACCGCGGTGGGGATGTCGCGCACGAGCTTGCGCACGAGGTCGGCATACTCGTGCGGCAGCGAGTAGCCCACGGTGTCGGGCACGTTCAGGACCGTCGCCCCGGCTTCGTGAACCGCGCGGAGCACCTCGAGCAGGTACGCATAGTCGGTGCGCGACGCGTCTTCGGCGGAGAACTCGACTTCAGGAGCGAGGGACCGCGCCAGGGCCACACCGTCCCGGGCCTGTCGCAGCGCCTCCTCGGCCGAGATCTTCAGCTTGTCGCGAAGATGGATGGCCGAGGTCGCGAGAAAAGTGTGCAGCACCGGACGGGCCGCGTTTCTAAGAGCCTTCCCCGCCACCTCCACGTCCCTGGGTCTGCAGCGCGCGAGGGCCGCGACCCTGGCGCCCTGGATCTCCCCACTGACTCTCTCCACCGCATCGGCCTCGGCGAGGGATGCGATCGGAAAGCCCGCCTCGATGACATCGACGCCCAGCCTCTCGAGCTGTCTCGCCAGCCGGACCTTCTCGCCGGGGTTCATGCTGCAGCCGGGCGACTGCTCGCCGTCGCGCAGGGTGGTATCGAAGATGGTCACGAACGGATTCGGTGGTGGGTTCATGTCTTTGACCTCAAAAACAAAAACCCCCAAGGTCTCTCCTTGGGGGTCTTTCATGATCTCGACTGCCTTGCGCCTAGATCACTGACCCCCTGGCTCCAAAAAGGAGCATGGTAAGGAGAAGGAGAGTCCCGAAAACAAAGGACACGTCGCCCCGGACGGGAAGGGCCATGGCCTTGCTATCGGATCGGTGCGCGGGCATCAAGGAGCGGGATCGTACACGAATCGTCAACCCCGGCAAAGGGAGGGGCGCTCATGCCCGTCGCGAGGGGAAACCGCGACGCGGCTCGGGAGGTTGGGCTCCGACAATGACGAAGGAACCCTCGACCTGTCATAAGGACAGGACACAGGCCCCGGCCCGGTCGCTGGAAGTCCAATGAACTGAGGCCGAACCCGGGTTGGCAGGAAAGTTGCGTAAGAACGGATGCGGGGCCCGATTCGGGCTCCCGAATGACGGAGGTCGCCACCATGAGAACCACTCAACTCACCGTTCCCCTTGCCGCTCTGGCTATCGCTCTTGGGTCCTTCTCGGCGGAAGCTCAGGAGCGGGGCGAAAGGCGAAGTCGCGGAAACCAGAATCAGGGCCAGGATGCGTCGGCCCGGCATGCCGGCGGTCGAGGGTCTCGGGAGGGCCAGGAGTCCTCGCGAACTCAGAACCGCGACTCGCGAAACTACGAGCGGGGCGGCTCCGAGCGGGGCGCCTCGTATGACCGCGGTCGAAACGACGATCGACGGCCGAGTTACGGAGGCGACCGGGGACGCGATGCCAGCTACCGCCGCGAGTACCGAAACGACGGGCGCCGGGGCGGCTACGGTTACCCGAGCTACCGAAGCTACGGATACCGCGGGGCCTGGGGCTACGCAAACGGCTACAACTACAGCCCCTACTACTACGCGCCCCGGCCGCTTCCCTATCGCTACGCACCCCGTCGCTACTACGGCTCCGGCGGCCGCCTGAGCCTGTATTTCGGTTTCGGCACGGGTTACCTTTACGGAGCGCCCTACTACGGCCGGGTCTATGGCTACCGCGCGCCGGTGTCTTCCTACGATGGCGACCTCTACTACGGCGATATCCGCCTGCTGGTGAATCCGCGCGACGCCGAGGTGTACGTGGACGGGTACTACGCGGGAATCGTGGATGACTTCGACGGCCGGTACCAGCGCCTCGCCCTCGAAGCGGGGCCGCACAAGATCGAGGTCGGCGGGCCAGGCCTCGAGTCCCGGGTCTTCGACGTTTACGTGGATCCGTCGCGCACCGTCGACCTGCGCGTGGATCTGCTGCGGTAGGGCCGGCAGGGGGCCGCGCGCGACCGGCGCGGGCGGCCCGATGCATATGCACTATTGAGGGCCCCTGAGGCCGGGCGCACACTGGACGCGGCGAAATGCCGGAGGTGACGCCGTGTCACACCTCACCTTGAAGTCCGGTTACACCGGGATGGTGGAGCGGCTCAACCGTTTCCCCCAGGGAGCCCCACCCTCGGAAACGCTGTACAGGAATCCTGAGGCTGCTGGTGACCGAGCGTGAGGCGGCCCTGATCGCGCAGATGCCGATCAAGCCCTTCACCGCCGAACAGGCGAGCCGGATCTGGAAGATGGGCCTCGCCGAAACCGAGAAGACCCTCGAGACCCTGGCCTCTCGGGCCATGCTGGTGGATGTCTGCCTGAACGGGAAGATGACCTACACCCTTCCGCCTCCCATGGCGGGGTTCTTCGAGTTCGCGTTGATGCGGACGCGGGGCGACATCGACCAGAAACTCCTGTCCGAACTCCTCCACCAGTACCTGAACGTGGAGGAGGATTTCATGCGCGAGCTCCTGGGCCGGGGCGAAACCCAGCTCGGGCGGGTATTCGTCCACGAAAAGGCGCTCTCGGAAGAAAACGCCCTTCACGTCCTCGACTACGAGCGCGCCACGGAGGTGATCAAGACGGCGAGAGTGCGCGGCGTCGGCGACTGCTACTGCCGGCACAAGGCCATGCATCTCGGCGAGAACTGCGCGGCGCCCATGCAGATCTGCATGACCTTCTCGGACGCGGCGGAGTCGCTCACCCGGCACGGCTACGCCAGGCAGGTCGACGCGAGCGAAGGCCTGGACCTGCTCCGCCAGGCCTATGAGAGCCACCTCGTCCAGTTCGGCGAGAACGCGCGGGAGAACGTGAGCTTCATATGCAACTGCTGCGGCTGCTGCTGCGAGGCGATGAAGGCGGCCCGCCGGTTCGGCCTCCTGCACCCCGTGCACACCACCAACTTCCTGCCCGTGGTGGACGAGACGAAGTGCAACGGCTGCGGGAAGTGCGTCAACCACTGTCCGGTCGAGGCCATGACCCTCGTCTCCACGAACGACCCGCACCATCCGAAAATGAAGAAGGCCAAGCTCGACGCGGACATCTGCCTCGGCTGCGGCTTGTGCGCGCGCGCCTGCGACCGCGGGGGCGTCACCCTGCGCTCACGGGAGAAGCGTGTCATCACCCCCATGAACGCGGTGCACCGCGTGGTGGTGATGGCCATCGAGCGCGGCAATTTCCAGGACCTGTTGTTCGACAACCGGGTCCTGTGGAACCACCGTGCCCTCGCCGCGGTGCTGGGGGTCGTCCTCAAACTGCCCCCTATCAAGCAGATCATGGCGAGCCGGCAGGTCAGGTCCCGCTACATGGAGTACGTGGTGAGGCGCGTCGAAGCGGCAGACCCTCGGTTCGGAGCCGCGGGTCAGGAAGCGAGAGGAGACTCGGCGACGACTTTCGGCATTCACCGGCCGGAGACTACGACTTCGGCGCGTACTCCGCCTGCAGCTTCGTGATCAGGGGCTCGAGACCGCTCGCGTCGCCCGCGTAGCGCGTGCCGTACACCGTCTTGAGGCTGCCGAGGACCTGTTCGCGAGTCTCCGCGGCGACGTTGCGGGCGCGGGTCAGAGCCACGAACCGCGCCCAGGCGTCGATGAGCGGATCGGCCTTGGCGTACACCGCGTCGAGAGCGGCCTTCACTTCAGGGGAGGTGGCGGCCTGACGGTCGGCCTCGGGGAACGCGCGGTAGACGCCGACCGCGGCGTCGTAAGGAGCCTTGTGAAGCGACGCAAGCGCGAGGAGGTTGTAGGCCACGATGCCGACGTTCCCCGGATCGGCGGCGGAGGATTTCGTATAGAGGGCGACCGCCTCGTCGGTGTTCTTGGCGTCGACGGCGACGATGGCCTGGATCTGGTACAGGATGGCCGTGGAGGCTTCCTTGTTGAACTTGCCGCCCTCGATCACCTTCCCCGCCTCGATCAGCTTCAGCGCGGAGTTCGAGAACTCGACCGCCTCCTTGGCGTGGCCGAAGTTCGCCGGTGAGGCCGCGAGTTCGAGGCGGCGCAGGTTGAAGGCGATGCCGTAGTGAATGCTGAGGTTTTCGGGATCCTGCTTGAGGATGTCGCGGCCGACCTTGATCATCTCGTCGGTGTTCTTCGCCTGCAGCGCCGCGTTGAAGGCCTGGAGCTTGGGCCCCATGAGCCAGTTCTTGAGGTAGGCCGCGTACTGTCCCTTCGGGAACTTCTCGAGGTAGGCCTGCGCCGCCTCCGCGGCCTTGTCCTGCATCCCCTGGGAGTTGGCGCCGAACCACGTCTGATAAAGGACGGTCTCCTCGGCGCTTGCCTCCTGCGCCCGCGTGGAGGGTGCGGCGGCGAGGCACATCGCGAGGGTGAGGGCGAGGGGTCCGAAAGAATGGAATGACTTCATTTGCCTGTGCTCCTGCTGATTGAACCGGGGATGCGCCTCGAGGCTTCCGCCCGGCGCCGAGAATCGCGAGATCGCGCATTATCCACAAAGGGCGTCCGCTCGCGCAATGCCCGGCGAGAGGCCTGACGCCTCCTTCCTGGCGGGCCCGGCCGGAAAAGCGGCCGAAGGTAGGATGCCGGCCATGAACCCTGTGCTCGCTCCGCTGCTCGCTCTCGCCCTTCTGCCGCCGCAGCCTGGCGGCCTCACCGCGGAGGAGCGCGCGCTCACCACCTTCATCGATGCCGAGAACGGCCGCGCCCTCGCGCTGCTGGAGAAGGCGGTGAACATCAACAGCGGCACCATGAACTTCCCGGGTGTCCGCGCGGTGGGGGCGTTGCTGCGGCCCGAGTTCGACGCCCTGGGCTTCAGGACGGAGTGGGTGGACGGCGCCGCCTTCGAGCGGGCGGGTCACCTCGTGGCCGACCATCCGGGCCCGGGACCGCGCATCCTCCTCATCGGGCACCTCGACACCGTGTTCGAACCGGACAGCCCCTTCCAGAAGTTCGAGCGCGTGGACTCGGACTCGGCGAAAGGGCCGGGCATCACCGACATGAAGGGCGGCAACGTGGTGATGATCCAGGCCCTCAGAGCGCTCCACGCAACGGGCGCGCTCAAGTCCATGAATGTGGTGGCCGTCCTGACCGGCGACGAAGAGTCCGGAGGGCGCCCCCTCGGCGCGTCGCGGGCGGCGCTCGTGAAAGCGGCGCAGGGAGCGCGAGTCGCCATCGGCTTCGAGGACGGCGCGAGCAATCCGAAGACCGCGGTGATCGGGCGTCGCGGCACCACCGGATGGGAATTGCGCGTGAAGGGCCGGCCCGCGCACTCGTCGCAGATCTTCAACGCGGAAAACGGCTATGGCGCGATCTTCGAAGCCGCGCGCATCCTGAACGCCTTTCGCGAGACGCTCGCCGGACAGCCGCACCTCACGTTCAACCCCGGCGTCATCGTGGGCGGCACCTCGGTCGACTACGACGGACCGGCCTCGCGAGGGACCGGCTTCGGAAAGAGCAACGTGATCGCCGAGCACGCCGTGGTGACGGGCGATCTGCGGGCTTTGTCGCCCGAGCAGTTCGAGAGCGCCCGGAAGGCGATGCAGGAGATCGTCAAGGCGTCTCTCCCGCAGACCAGCGCCACCCTCAGCTTCGACGAAGGCTACCCGCCGCTGTCACCCACGTCCGGCAACGAGCGTCTCCTCGCGCTCTACAACCGGGCGAGCCTGGACGTGGGGGCGGGGCCGGTGGTGGCGGTGGATCCCGACAAGGCGGGAGCGGCGGACGTCTCCTTCGTGGCCGGGCAGGCCGAGATGATCCTCGATGGCGTTGGCCTGATGGGTTCGGGGGGCCACACCGTGAACGAGACCGCGGATCTGCGCACTCTGCCCTCGATGACCAAGAGAATGGCGGTCCTTTTGTACCGCCTGCGGCGTTGACGGAGGCCGATGAACATCGTCCTCCTCGAGCCGGGCGAACTGGGCGCTGACAGGCACCTCCGGCTCGCCGGCCCGCGGGCCGCGCACCTCGTCAATGTCCTCGACGTGAAGCCGGGCCAGACGGTGCGCGTTGGAGTGCTGGAGGGCCCGCGGGGCCTCGCCACCGTCGAGTCCGTGGGAGCCACGTCGGTCCTCCTCCGTTGCGACCTGGAAGCGGAACCGCCCGCGCGGCCGCGCGTCGACCTGCTGCTCGCCCTGCCGCGCCCGAAGGTCATGCGCCGGCTGTGGGCGCAGCTCGCGGCCCTGGGAGTCTCGCGGATCGTGCTCACGAACGCGGCGCGGGTGGAGCGGCCGTACTTCGACACGCATGTGCTCGCGCCCGAGTGCTACACGCCGCTCCTGATCGAAGGACTCCAGCAGGCGCGCGACACCCGGCTGCCCCAGGTCTCCATCCATCGCCAGTTCAAGGTGCTGGTCGAGGACGAACTCGATGCGATGAGCGACGCGGTCGTGCGGCTCGTGGCCGATCCGGGCGCCGACGCCCGGGCAGGCGAAGCGGTTCGGTCGGGCCTCGAGGGGAATTCCGGGGCACGCGTCCTCCTCGCCGTCGGCCCCGAGGGCGGATGGAACGCGTTCGAACTCCGGCTGCTCGACGCGCACGGCTTCCGTCACATCGGCATGGGGCCGCGCACCCTTCGCACCGACACCGCCTGCCTGGCCCTCCTCGCCCTCGTGCACGACGCCCTCGCGTGAACCGGTGATGGCGGGAGGCGGTTGCTCCCCCGAGGCTAGGCGGTCGCGAAATCGTCGGTCGCCTGAACCAGCGCGCTCAGAATGCCCGGCTCCTTGATCGAGTGGCCGGCGTCGGGGACGATCACGAGCTTCGAGTTCGGCCAGCGCTTGTGCAGGGCCCAGGCGCTCGCCGCCGGGCACACCACGTCGTAACGCCCCTGTACGATGATTCCCGGGAGGTGCGCGATCCTCGGGACATCGTCCAGAAGCTGGGCATCCGTCCGCAGGAAGCCCCCATGGACGAAGTAGTGGGCCTCGATCCGGGCGAAGGCATCCGCGAAGGACTCGCTGCCGAAGCGTGTGAGGTAATCGGGATCGACATGCAGCCGGCTGGTGGTGCCCTCCCAGATCGACCAGGCCTTCGCGGCCTCGCTGCGCACCGCGGGGTCATCGGAGGTGAGGCGCCGGTAGTAGGCGCTCATCAGGTCGCCGCGCTCGACCTCGGGGATCGGCTTCAGATACTCATCCCACGCGTCGGGGAAGATCCAGCTCGCGCCCTCCTGGTAGAACCAGAGCAGTTCCTTGCGGCGCAGCAGGAAGATGCCGCGCAGGATGAGGCCGGTCACGCGCTCGGGGTGAGTCTGCGCGTAGGCGAGGGCGAGGGTCGAGCCCCAGCTCCCGCCGAAGACCATCCACTTGTCGATGCCGAGATGCTCGCGCAGTCTCTCGGCATCCGCGACGAGGTCCCAGGTGGTGTTCTCGCGGAGCTCGGCGCTCGGCGTGCTCTTCCCGCTCCCTCGCTGGTCGAAGAGAGTGACATGCCACTTCGCGGGATCGAAGTAGCGGCGGTAGTCCGCGTCGAGGCCGCCGCCGGGGCCGCCGTGGAGAAAGAGAGCCTTCTTGCCCTTCGGATTGCCGACCTGCTCGTAGTGGACAGTGTGCAGGTCGGAGACCTTGAGGAAGCCGTCATCGAACGGCTCGATCGGTGGGTAGAGTTCGCGCACGACACCTCCATCTTTCGGGGGAGACACTCTAACCCCGGGCGAGCGGGCCGGAACTCCGGCGTGGGATACTCCTCGAGGCTCAAGGACATGACCGACCGTCTCTATTACAACGACTCCTACCTGACTGAATTCGAATCCGCGGTGACCGCCTGCGTCCCCCGGGACGGCCGTTACGAAGTGACGCTCGAGAAGAGCGCGTTCTATCCCACCGGGGGCGGGCAGCCGAACGATCTCGGCACCCTGGGCGGACGCACGGTGCTCGACGTGATCGACCACGAGGCGGCGGGCGTCGGGCACGTGATCGACGGGCCGCTCGAGCCGGGCGCCGTGGTCAGGGGCGTCATCGACTGGCCGCGCCGCTTCGACCACATGCAGCAACACTCGGGTCAGCACATGCTGTCCGCGGCTTTCGAGTCGGTGTGCAGGGCGCGCACCGAGAGCTTTCACCTCGGAACCGCGTCCTCGACCATCGACCTCAACAAGGTTCTCTCGCCGGGCGACATTGCCGCGGCGGAGGACGAAGCGAACCGTATCGTCTGGCAGGACCGCGAGGTGAAACTGCATTTCGCCGCCGCCGGCGAAGGCGCGGCCACCGCACTTCGAAAGGAATCCACCCGAGAGGGCATCCTGCGGCTGATCGAGGTCCCCGACTTCGACCGGTCGGCGTGCGGCGGAACGCACGTGGCCAGGACGGGAGTCATCGGCATCATCGCGATCACCGGCTGGGAGAAGTTCAAGGGCGGCACCCGGGTCGAATTCCTCTGCGGCAACCGCGCCCTCGGCCGCCTCCGCGAGTGGCGCGACGTCTTCTCGGCGACGAGCCGCGTGCTCTCGGTGCTCCCTTCCGGACTCGCGGCGGCCATCGAACGGCTGCAGGGGGAGAACAAGGCGCTCAGCAGGACAGTGCGCGAGATGCAGGAGCAGCTGGCGGGACATGTGGCGAGCGAGCTCGTGAACGAAGGCGCGCCCGCGTCGAATGGACGCCTGGTCGTAGCGAAGGCTCTCGATGGCTGGGATGCGAACGGCCTCAAGGCCGTCGCCTCCGCCGCCGCGGCAACTCCCGGGGTCTGTGCGGCCGCCTTCTCCACCGCTCTTCCCGCGCTCGTCGTCGTCGCCCGCGCCCAGGACACGGGCGTCGATGCCGCGGCGGTGGTGAAGGCGCTCCTTGCGCGGTTTGGCGGCAAGGGTGGCGGAAAGCCCGAGATGGCGCAGGCCGGGGGGCTGCAGGGCGATGTGAATGAGATGGTGAGCGCGGCCCGGGAAATGCTCGAGCGGGCATGATGGGCCGGCCACGCGGGTATCCTCGGCCGATGAAGGCCGTCGCGCGCATGACCGGATGCGCTCTCGCTCTCTGTCTCGCCGCGGCGGCGTCTCCCCAGAACCGAATCGACGTGGTGACGCCGGTAGCCCCCGAGCTCGCGAGCTACGGCCCGCTCGCGGTGGGCGTACGAACGATCCAGGTCACGGACCGGAATCGTCCCGACATCCTCAACACGAAGCCGGGCGAGCCCCCCGCGCGCTACGACCGCACCCTCACCGTGGAGGTCTGGTACCCCGCCACCCTGGCACCTGGCCAGCCGCAGCGCGGCAATTATCCAGGCGTCATCACGCGCGACCCCTCCGTGGTGGTCACCCTTCACGGGCGGGCCGTGCGCGACGCCACGCCCCTCGCGAAGGAGGGCGGGTATCCGCTGGTCATCGTGTCGCACGGCTATCCGGGAAACCGCTACCTGCTTTCGCACCTGGCCGAGAACCTCGCGAGCAAGGGCTACGTGGTGGCTTCGATCGACCACAAGGACAGCACCTACGACGATCAGAAGGCGTTCGCAAGCACGCTGTACAACCGGCCGTTCGACGTGCTGTCCATCTTGAACGAACTGCAACGCCTCGGCCGGAAAGAATCGGCCGCGATCTGGGGTGGCCTCATCGACGCGTCGCGGACCGGCGTCGTCGGCTATTCGATGGGCGGGTACGGCGTCGTGAATCTCCTCGGCGGCGGCCTCACGAAGGCCTTCGTGTCAGCAAGCACCGCACCGCCAAACGGTCTGCTCGGGGAGCGCAGCGCTGCGAACCCCGAGTACCTGAAGACGATGGACCCGCGGATCAAGGCCGCGATCGCCATCGCCCCCTGGGGCATGCAGGTGGGAGCCTGGGACGCCGAGGGGCTCAAGGCGATCAAGACGCCAGTGATGTTCGTGGCGGGGAGCGCCGACGACGTCTCCGAGTACGAGAAGGGGACGCGCGCGATCTTCCTCGCCGCGACGAACGCCGACCGTTACCTGTTGACCTATGTGAACGCCAATCACAATGCCGGCGCTCCGATTCCCGCGCCCGAGGAGACTTACTTCTCGAAGGATGGCCGCCCGCCCGGCTTCACTCACTACAACGATGCGGTCTGGGACACCGTGCGCATGAACAACATCCTCGACCATTTCGCTACCGCGTTCTTCGACACGCGCCTCAAGGGCGATGCGGAGAAGCAGGCGTACCTGGACCTCATTCCAAACGGCAGGGACGGCGTGTTCGCGCTGGACAAGGACGGCAGGCCCACGACCGCGCACACCTACTGGAGAGGCTTCTCGCGCCGCACCGCGGTGGGCCTCGTGCTGGAACATCTGGCCCCCGGGCGGTAACACCTTGACAGCGAGCCGCATCAACGGGCACAATCCCCGCCCAATGAACATCGCGAAGTCGCGCGGACGGTTCGTCTTTACCAGCTCCCTGGGAGCGGGTGGAGGCTTCGTCTAGCCACTTCACTCAAACGCCGAGCCGCACTGGCCCGCTTCCTTGACAAGAACCTCAAGGAGCGGGCCTTTCGCTTTCTGGAGACAAGCAAATGGAACTCGACTCGATCCGCGAACGCCTGAGCGCGGCCGACGCCGCCCTCGTGGACGCGCTCGCCGCGCGCCAGCGCCTCGTCCTCGAGGTGGCGCAGGTCAAGGCCAGCGGCACCGCGGCCCTGCGCGACGTGAGCCGTGAAGAAGACGTCCTGACCCGGGTGACGGAGCTCGGCCGCGAGAACGGCCTCGATCCCTTCCACGTCACTCGTCTCTTCCGCGAGATCCTGGGCCACTCCCTGCGCACCCAGGAGACTCTCCTCTCGCCCGGGCGCGCCGCGGGCATCTCCGTGCTGCGCGTTGGATACCAGGGAAGCGAGGGGGCGTACAGCTACCTCGCGGGCCTGCGCCACTTCGGGACGCACTCGCGCGAGATTTCCTATCGCGGCTACGACGGCTTCGAGATGATGCTCGAGGCGCTGGAGGCGGAGGAGATCGATCGCGCCATCCTGCCCCTCGAGAACTCCACTTCCGGCTCCGTGACCCCCAACTACGATCTGCTCGCGCGCATGAGCGTCGCCATCGTGGGCGAGGAGATCCAGGAAGTCGATCACTGCCTGCTCGCCCTCGAGGACGTGCCCCTCGCGAGAATCCGCCGCGTGTTCTCCCATCCTGTCGCGCTCGCTCAGTGCGGCCGTTTCCTGTCGACGCTGCCCGGGTGCGAAGTCGAAGCGTTCACCGACACCGCCATGTCGGCCCGGCGCATACGGGAGGACGGCGACAAGACCCAGGCCGCGGTGGCGAGTGAGGAGGCGGCGCGGATCCACGGCCTCGTGATCCTGAAGCGCGGCATCGCCGACAATCGCGAGAACTTCACGCGCATGGCCATCGTGGCTCGTCGCCCCGAGCCGTGCGACCTGCGCGTGCCCGCGAAGACCTCGCTCGTCTTCGCCACCCGTCACGAGGAGGGGGCGCTCCTGCGCTGCCTCACCGTGCTCGCCGAGCACCACCTGAGCCTCACCAAGCTCGAGTCGCGGCCCCGCCCCGGCATGCCGTGGGAGTATCTCTTCTACGCGGACTTCGAGGGCAACATCGCGAACCCCGAGGTCGCCGCGGCGGTGCGTGAGCTGCAATCACGCTCGAGTTTCCTGAAGGTGCTCGGCTCGTATCCTTCGCGAACCTCGGCGGAGGCCCGCCCCGCCGAGCCGCGCCCGCGCGCGCGCGTCACCAGCGTCGAGGAGCCGCAAGCGCCTCCGCCCGCCCCACGGCCGAAGTCGACGGGCGACTCGCCCGCGCTTGCCTCCCGCGAGCACCGCGCCGAGGACACCGTGATACCGATCTCGCCGGGCGTGACCCTGGGCGGGTCGGCGCGTCCCATCGTGATCGCCGGCCCCTGCGCGGTGGAATCGCTGGCGCAGGTCAGAGCCTGCGCCCGCATGGTGAAGGAGCTGGGCGGGTCGATGCTTCGCGGCGGGTGCTTCAAGCCGCGGACTTCGCCCTATTCGTTCCAGGGTCACGGCTACGACGCCCTCGACTGGCTCGCCGAGGCGGGGGCCGAGGCGGGCCTGCCCATCGTGACCGAGGTCATGCACCCGCGCGACATCGGCCCCGTCGCCGAGAAGGCCCACATGATCCAGATCGGGGCCCGCAACATGCAGAACTTCTCGCTCCTTCGCGAGGTGGGCCAGGTGCATCGGCCGGTGATGCTCAAGCGCGGCATGATGTCTTCGATCGACGAGTGGCTGAACGCGGCCGAATACATCCTCGCTCACGGCAATCAGATGGTGCTGCTTTGCGAGCGCGGCATTCGCACGTTCGAGACAGCCACGCGAAACACCCTTGATCTCTCCGCGGTGCCGGTGGTGCGCGAGCGGTCGCACCTGCCCGTGATCGTCGACCCGAGCCACGCCGTGGGTGTCCGGCGCTTCATCCCGCCCATGGCGCGCGCCGCCATCGCGAGCGGCGCTCACGGCCTCATGGTGGAGATCCATCCCGACCCGAAGGCCGCGCTGTCGGACGGACCGCAGGCCCTGACCTTCGGCATGTTCGAGTCGCTGATGCACAGTCTGGACACCGGTTTGAAACCGCAGGTCGAGAAGGGGCTAGACTGCGAGGCCAAGAGGATGAGTTGACCGAGGAAGACCTTTTCCAGACCAACGAGCTGTCGCGGCCCGCGTCGTCGCGCCTCGTCCACAAGGCCCATCAACAGGCGGAAAAGGGTGAAGTGGCGGCCGCGGTGAAGACGCTGCAGCGTGCGGTCGATCTCGATCCGCACCCGGCCGCCCTCGAACTGCTGGGCAGCCTCTGGATGCGGCTCAACCAGCCGGAACGCGCCATCATCCCCCTGGCTGCCGCCGTCACCCTCGATCCGAAGGGCGCCGCCGCCGCTGTCCTCGCGAGCGTGTTCCTGCGTCTGCGCCGCGAGCGCGAGGCCCACGCAATGGCCGCCCTGGCCCTCGAACGGCATCCGGGCGACCGGCAGGCTCTCGAGGTCCTCGAAGCCACGCGCGACGACGACTGACCACCAGGGGCGCTTGTAGCGCGCCCTTGTCTCTGAGACACTTGCCGGGATGTCGGCCGATAACGAAACGGTTCTCCTGGACGTCCCGTTCTTCGAGAAGCTGGATCTGGAAGAGCGCCGCACGCTCGCCAGTCAGATCGAAACCGTTCAGCACCCCGCGGGACACCAGCTCTTCGAGGTCGGCGATCCCGGCGACTCGCTCTATGTCCTGACCCGCGGCAAGGTCGAGATCTACTTCAAGGACACCACCGGCCAGCGCGTGGTGCTCGAGACGCTGGGCGCGGGCGAGTTCCTCGGCGAGATCTCGCTCCTCGATGCGGGCCCGCGCACGGCGTCCGTCGTCGTCACCGAAGACATGGAGGCCATCAAGGTCGACCGGCAGGACCTCGATGCCCTGATCCGGCGCCACCCCCACGCCGCCCTGGACCTGCTCGCGGCCACCGGACGCCGGCTGCGGCAGACCGTCGGCCTCCTGCGCCAGACCGCCTCGCGCAACGTGAACCAGGAGGTGGAAGACACGCGCACCGCGGTCCAGCGCGTGGCCGACTGGATCGCCGAATTCTCGGGGAGCCTGACCTTCCTCTTCCTGCACCTGCTCTGGTTCTTCTCGTGGATCATGCTCAACACGAGCTGGGCGTCGAACATCCAGATCGGCTGGGTCCAGGCCCTGACCGGATTCGATCCCTTCCCCTACGGCCTTCTCACCATGACCGTGTCCCTGGAGGCGATCGTGCTGTCCGTGTTCGTCCTGCTCTCCCAAAGCCGGCAGGTGGCGAAGGACAAGATCCGCTCCGACATCGAGTACGACGTGAACCTCAAGGCCGAGCTCGAAGTCGCCCAGCTCCACGAGAAGGTCGATCGGCTGCACTCCGAGGCCCTCGCCCGCATGGAGCGCATCGAGAAGCTCCTCACGAAATAGCCCCTGAGGCTACTTCGGGGCCGGCAGCAGCCGTCGCCGATACTCGGCCACCGGTACCGGGCCCAGCTCCATCATTCCGTCCATGAACCGGCGCAGCACGAAGGCGGAGCCGCGGGCGCGGCGCACGTCTTCGTAGAGGGTCTTCACCTGGTCGTACCCCAGGAAGTAGCTGGTGATCTGGGGCGCGGTGGTGAGCGTCCGCATCCACATGTTCCGGGCGAGCTGCTCGCCCTGGAAGGCATCCTTCGTGACGAACTCCTTCACCTGCGCCTCGGTCATGCCCTTCGTGTGGACGCGTATGTCGACGATGGTCCGGGCGATGTTCTCGAGCTGCTTCTTGAGGTGAGCGAGGCGGGCCCGGGAGTTGCCGAAGCCGAGGTCGAGCACGAGGCGCTCGCAGAAGGTGCCCCATCCCTCCACGTAAACCGGGTCCGCGAAGAGAGCCCGCACCTTGCGGGGATGATGGGCCGCGTACTTGAGCTGCGTGTAGTGGCCGGGGATCAGTTCGTGCGCCACGATCATGCGGTTGAAGCCGCGATTGAAGTCCCGGTAGAAGGCGTCCGCTTCTTCCGCGGACGCTCCGGTCCGCGGCACGGGCAGGAACAGGATGGTGCTCGCGCCCGGCGACCAGGGGCCCGCCGCGTAAACCCCGCCCACGCTCTGGCCCGTGAAGTACGCGGGCGATACGTCGATCTTGAGGGTGAGCGGGTCCTTGAGCGTCATCACCTTCCGCCCGCGGATGAAGCGTTCCACGTCCACGGTGTTCCTCTTCCACCCCGCGGTGTAGGTATCGAGATCGGGGTCCTTGTCGTCGGCGATCGCCGCGAAAGCGCGCCGGATCACTTCTGCGTCGCTGCGGGGTGGCGCCCCCGTCTCTCCCGTCACCTCGGCGAAGACGGACCGGGCGTAGGCCGCCACCTCCTTGCGCTTGGCGACGAGCGCGCGTTCCGCGCGAGCCAGAACGGAGGCGGGCGGCTCGGTGAGGCCGGTGCCCACCCGAAAGACATCGGAGTATCGGGGGCCGAGCTGCGCTTTTCCGGTTGCCGAGCGGGCCAGGGCGTCGAGCGCTCCGGCGAGATCCTCCAGGGCGAGAGACGCGAACTGAGCCTCGCGCTGGACGCCCTCGCGTTCACCCGGCGGAAAGGCCTGGGCGAAGCCCTCCGCGTAGAAGCGAGCGAGCGACGAGGCCTGGCCCGCGGCCAGGCGCGCGTGCTCCGGCGCCACCGTCGAAGGATCGGCCGCCTCGAAAGCCTCGCGCGCGGCGCGGGCGAGCGGAGGGATGACGCTCACCCGCTGCCGGGCCGCGGTGAGGGCGGCGTCGCGCGGGAGATCGTCGCGGACGAGCAGAAACACGGTGGCGTTCGAGAGCGGCGCGGTCCAGAAGAGAGGATCGCGATCGCGACGGCGCAGCACATCGAGGTCGAGGAGTTCGCGATCGATCTGGGCCCGGATGACGGCGAGGTCCAGGCGATCCTCGGCCGACGCCGTCCTCGAGGCAGCGGGAATCGAGGCCAGGGTGGCGCGATTGAATTCGATCCAGGCGGCGATGCGCGGCGCCGAGAAGTCCTCGATGGCGGCGTCCCGGTCGTGCCTGCCCGCCTCCGTCGCGCGCGTGGGGTACATGTCGAAATAGCGCTCGACATAGCCCGAGACGAGGGATGCGGCAGACTTCGAAGCCGGCTGCGCCGGCGCCGGCGTCCACCCGACGAGGGCGAGGAGGGCCGCGCCCAGGGCGCGAGGAAGAGTTCCGCGCATCAGGACACGGTGGTCGGGAGGTCTTCGGCTTTCCAGGCCGCCATCCCGCCCTTCACATCGACGACGTCCCTGATTCCGATCTCGCGGAGGATCTCCGCAGCCATGGGCGAGCGGTAGCCTCCTCCGCACACGAGGTAGGTCTTGAGCGCGGGGTCGAGATAGGCGGCGTGATCCTCGAGCAGGTGCAGCGGCGCGTGGATGGCGCCTTCGATGTGACCGCCGCTCCATTCCCCGGCGCGGCGCACGTCGACGACCTGAAAGGTCCGGCCCGTGTCCGCCTTGCCTCGGGCCAGCACTTCATGGAGCTCGCCCACCGTGACCTGTGCTGTGGTCTCCAGGTCGAACCCGGCCTGTCTCCATTCCGCGATTCCCCCGGCGAGCCACCCCGCGACCTTCTCGAAACCCACCCGGGCGAGCCTCGTCCGCGCCTCCACGGCGCCCGCCTCGTCGCGGGCGACGATGACGATGTTGCGCTTCGGGTCCACGAGTGTCCCGGCCCAGGAGGCGAACTGTCCGTCGAGACCGATGTTAAGCGACTGGGGAACCGAGCCCGCCGCGTACTCCTCGGACGGGCGGACGTCCACAACCACGGCGCCGGCCGCCTGCAACGCCTTCACCTCGGCGGCTCCCAGGGGCCTGGGACGCATCCCGGGTTCAAGAGCGGGGGCGCCCCGGCGATTGATCTCGACGTCCATGGGGAAGTACGCGGGAGTCTCGGGGACATCCTTCGTGAGGAAGCGAATGAAGGCGTCGCGATCCATGGGCTGGAGGGCGACGTTCGTCTCCCGCTGGCGGCCCATGGTGGAGAACGTGTCCTTGGAGAGGTTCTTCCCGCAAAGCGAGCCTGCTCCGTGCGCGGGATACACGAGGACATCGTCCGCGAGAGGCAGGAGCTTCTCGTGCAGCGAGTCATACAGGAGGCCGGCCATGTGCTCGGCGGTGATCCCCTTGCTGCCGAGGAGATCGGGGCGGCCGACGTCTCCGATGAACAGGGTGTCGCCGGTCAGGACCATCTGAGGCTTGTCCGACACCCTGGTGTCCGTAACCAGGATCGAGATGCTCTCCGGGGTGTGGCCGGGCGTTTCCAGTATGCGAAGGGACAGCGCGCCCACGCGGGCGACGTCGCCATCGTTCACGGCCTGATGAGGAAAACCCGCGTTCGCGCGGTGGGAGATGAGGATGGTGGCCCCGGTCCGGGCGGCCAGTTCCCGGTGGCCGCTCACGAAGTCGGCGTGGAGGTGGGTTTCGATGACATAGCGGATCGAAAGGCCGCGCGCTCTGGCCTCATCCAAGTAGATGTCCACGTCGCGCCGGGGGTCGATGATCGCCGCCTCTCCGTCGCAACCGAGCAGGTAGGAGGCCTGGGCGAGGCACCCCATGTAGAACTGCTTGAACTCGAAAGTCGGCAGGGGCAGGGCTTCCCGTGGTCCGGGAGAATCGGGAACGGTGCAGGTCATGTTCCTTAATATAACTCGTGTCGCATATAGTTACCCACGGACATGAAGACCGGCTCCCATCTCAAGAACCTGACGCCCGAGGGCCTCACCCTCGTGGCCGGACGGTTCCGGCTCCTTTCCGAGCCCCTGCGCCTGCAGATCCTCGATCGCCTTCAAGAGGGCGAGACTTCGGTCTCGCAGCTCGCCGAGGACATCGGCACCTCCCAGCCGAACGTGAGCAAGCACCTGAGGCTCCTCATCGAAGGCGGGCTCGTGGCCCGGAGGCAGGAGCGCACGTCGGTCTTCGTCAGCGTGGCCGATCCCTCGGTGTTCGAGCTGTGCCGGACCGTCTGCGGCGGCATCGAGGAGCACCTGCAGGCGAAGGCCCGGTCGTTCACGCGCAAACCCGCCTGAGCCGGTCCCCTTTGCCAATGTAATAGCGTGCTATTACACTAGCAATGTGAAACAGCGCGACTCCGTCCGACCCGCGGGAACCGAACCCCTCTTCGACGCCCTCCTGGCCATGCGGACGCCCGCGGAGATGAAGGCCCTTCTCGACGACCTCTGCACACCGGCCGAGCTCGAGGCCATCGCCGATCGCTGGCGGGTGGTGCCGCTCCTTCTCGACGCCGCCCCCTACCGCGAGATTCACGACCGCACCGGCGTGAGCGTCACCACCATCGGACGGATCGCGCGCTGCCTGAGCTTCGGGGCGGGCGGCTACCGCCTGGCCGCCGAGCGCGTGCTCGGCCCGCGCCGGAAGCGGAAGGCCGCGCGATGACGGCGTCGCCTTCCCTCGAACTCCCGGTGACGCCCGTCCGCTGGAAAGACCTGAGCGCGACGGCGCGGGCCGAACTGCTGCGGCGTCCCAACGCCGGCGAGGAGGCCGGGCTTCGCGCGCGGGTGCGCGAGATCATCGAAGAGGTGCGCCGCGGAGGCGACGCGGCCCTCCTCGCCCTCACCGAGCGCTTCGACGGCGTCCGCCTGGAGGCGATCGAGGCGGACCCGGCGGAGTTCGAGGAGGCGGCGGCGCGCGTATCTGCCGAGGTGAAGGCGGCGATGGTCGAGGCCCGCGACCGGCTGATCGCCTGGCACAAGGCGGGCATGGCGGCCGACTTTCGCATCGACACCGCGCCCGGGGTGTCCTGCGGCCGCGTGATTCGCGGCATTCGCCGGGCGGGGCTGTACGTGCCCTCGGGGTCGGCGCCCCTGCCTTCGACCGCCCTCATGCTCGGCGTGCCCGCGAGCCTCGCGGGCTGCGAGGAGGTGGTCCTGTGCACGCCTCCGGGCAGGGACGGGCGCGCCGATGCGACCGTCCTCGTGGCGGCCCGCCTGTGCGGGATCCGGCGGGTGTTCAAGGCCGGCGGCGCGCAGGCCGTCGCGGCCATGGCGCTCGGGACGGCCACGATTCCCGCGTGCGACAAACTCTTCGGTCCGGGCAATGCGTGGGTCACGGCGGCCAAGCTGGAGGTGGCGATGCTGCCGGCGGGGCCGGCCATCGATATGCCCGCGGGACCGTCCGAGGTGCTGATCGTGGCCGATGGAGGGGCCTCCCCTGCCTTCGTGGCCGCGGACCTCCTCGCCCAGGCGGAGCACGGGCCGGAGTCGCAGGTCGTTCTCCTCGCCACCGACCCTGCCCTGATCGCAGCCGTGATGTCCCAGCTCGATTCCCAGATCGCGGTCCTGCCGCGAGCGGACATCGCCCGGCGGGCTCTTGCCCATGCGCGGCTCATCGTGGTCGAGGATGTCGATACCGCGCTACGCATCAGCAACGACTACGCGCCCGAGCACCTGATCCTCGCTCTGCGCAAGCCCGAGAAGCACCTGCCGAAGGTGCGCGCCGCCGGGTCGGTGTTCCTGGGCGACCACGCGCCGGAGAGCCTCGGCGACTACTGCTCCGGCACCAACCACGTTCTGCCCACGGGCGGGGCCGCGCGCGGTTACAGCGGGGTCAGCGTCGCGAGCTTTCAGAACTCGATCAGCATCCAGTCGGTGAGCCGGGAAGGTCTCGCTGCGATCGGCCCGTGCGCGGTCACTCTGGCCCGCGCCGAAGGGCTCGAGGCGCACGCGCAGGCGGTGGTCCGCCGCTTGGAGGCTCAGGCATGACCTCCGTCCTCGATCTGGTGCGGCCCGACCTGCGCGCCTTTGCGGGCTACGCTTCGGCCCGCCGCGAGAAGGCCACCGGCCACGTCTGGCTCAACGCCAACGAGAGCCCCTGGCGCTCTTCCGCGGATGCGGGACTCAGCCTCAACCGCTACCCCGAGCCTCAACCCACAGCCCTCCGGGAGCGCATGGCCGCGCTCTATGGAGTTGCGCCCGAACGGCTCATGGTCACCCGCGGGAGCGATGAAGGCATCGATCTGCTCGTCCGCTCCTTCTGCAGAGCGGGGATCGATGGCGTCCTCGTGGCGCCGCCCTGCTTCGGCATGTACGCGGTGAGCGCCCGCGTCCAGAACGCCCCGCTCGTGGAGGTCCCCCTGGAGGACCGTGGCAGGGAATTCTCGCTCGACGTGACCGCGGTGGAGGATGTGATCGCCCATGGCGACGTCCGCATCCTCTTCCTTTGCTCGCCCGCGAATCCCACCGGGCAGGCCCTCTCGATCAGGCAGATCCGCCACATCGCAAAGGCGGCGACGGGTCTTGCGGTGGTGGTCGTGGACGAGGCCTACGCGGAGTTCTCCTCGGTCGACAGCGCCGTCTCTCTCCTCGATGAGTTCCCTCATCTCGTCGTCCTGAGGACGCTGTCCAAGGCTTACGCCATGGCCGGCGCGCGGATAGGAGCGGTGCTCGCCGATCCGGACGTGATCAAGGTGCTGCGCAGCGTGGCCGCGCCCTACTCCGTGGCCGCGCCCTCGGCAAGCCTCGCTCTCGACGCCCTGTCGGAGAGCGCGCAGGCGGAGGCGCGGGCGCGAATCGCCACCACCATCCACGAGCGCGAAGCGCTGTTGAAGGTGCTCCGGGGCATGAAAGGAGTGACGTCCGTGTACCGCTCCGAGGGCAACTTCCTCCTCGTCCGCTTCGCCGACGCGGATCTCGCGCTGCGCCGCCTCCTCGCCGCGGGTGTCGTGGTGCGCGACATGCGCGCCATGCCCCAGCTTGGCGACGCGCTTCGCATCTCCATCGGAACTCCCGACGAAAACGCCGCCCTGCTCGAGGCCCTCGCAAGATGATGGAGACTGCCCGCGTGGTCGCACTTTTCCTCCGAAGCGCCCGATTCACTCGGGCGCTTCGGGCGTCAACAACGACGGGTGCGACCACGCGGGCGGGGGTTCCCAAGGGGGGCCGGGGCCGGACCCCCTTGGATTCACTATGACCCGCATCCTCTTCATCGACCGCGACGGTGTCCTCATCGAGGAGCCTGAGGATGAACAGATCGATTCCTTCGAGAAACTCCGGCTCGTGACCGGCGTCATCCCGGCCCTGCTCCGTCTGCGCGACGCTGGATTCGAATTCGTGATGGTCAGCAACCAGGATGGCCTCGGAACCGCCGCCTTCCCGCGGGAGACCTTCGAGGGGCCGCACAACCTGCTGCTTCAAATCCTCGGCTCCCAGGGCATCCGCTTCCGCGAGGTCCTGATCGACGAGAGCCTGCCCGCGGAGAACAGGCCCACGCGCAAGCCGGGAATCGGTCTCGTCATGCACTACCTGCGCGATCGCTCCATCGATCTTTCGGCGAGCGCCATGGTGGGCGACCGCGAAACCGACATGCTCTTCGCGAAGAACCTGGGCGTGCGCGGTCTCCGGCTGGGGCCGAAGGACTACTCCTGGGCCGCCATCGCTCACGCCCTCGCCGATGCGCCGCGGACCGCGAGCATCGAGCGGGCCACGAAAGAAACGCGAATCCGGGTCGCGATCGACCTCGACCGCGCCGCCGATCCGGCGGTGAAGACGGGGCTCGGCTTCTTCGACCACATGCTCGAGCAGCTCGGCAAACACGGCGGCTTCGCCCTCGAGGTGACCTGCGAAGGCGATCTGCACATCGACGAGCATCACACGGTCGAGGACACCGCGCTCGCCCTGGGAACGGCGATCAAGGAGGCGCTCGGGGGCAAACGTGGCATCGGGCGATACGGCTTCACTCTCCCCATGGACGAGACGCAGGCTTCCGCCGTCCTCGATCTCTCGGGACGGCCGTACTTCGTCTTCGAAGGCGCGTTCCCGCGCGAAGAAGTGGGCGGCCTTCCGAGCGAACTCGTCCCCCACTTCTTTAGGTCGCTCTGTGAGACCGCCGGCCTCAATCTGCACCTCTCGGTCAAGGGCGAGAACACCCACCACATGATCGAGGCCTGCTTCAAGTCGGTGGCGCGCGCGCTGCGTCAGGCCATCCGGCGGGAAGGGTCAGAACTGCCCAGCACCAAGGGCGCCCTGTGACCCCGCGCCTGGTGCTCCTCGACTCGGGGGGCGCGAACCTCGGGTCAGTGCAGGCCGCTTTCAAGCGGCTCGGGATCGATGCGCCGGTCACGTCCGACTGGAACGCCATCCGCGACGCGACCCACGTGGTCCTGCCCGGCGTAGGCGCGGCCGACGCGTGCATGACCAGGCTCCGCGAGAATGGACTCGACCGTCTCATCCCCCGCCTCACCCAGCCCCTCATCGGCATCTGCGTCGGGATGCAGTTGCTCTTCGACCGGTCGGAGGAGAGCGACACCGAATGCCTCGGCCTGCTTCGCGGCGAGGTTCGTCTCCTGAAGTCGTCCCCCGGAGTCCGCGTGCCCCACATGGGTTGGAACCGGCTCGAAGGCGTGCCCGGCGCCGCCCATCCCCTCATGAACGGGCTCGATCGCGAGGCGGTGTACTTCGTTCACAGCTACGCGGCCGCGACCTCGTCCGACACCATCGCCGCCACGACCCACGGGCTCCCCTTCTCCGCCATGGTCGCGAAAGGCTCGGTCATGGGCGCGCAGTTTCATCCCGAGAGATCGAGCGCCGCGGGCGCGCGCCTCCTTTCGAACTTCCTCTCCCTCGAATGACCTTCACGATTCTGCCCGCCATCGACGTGCGCGACGGGGCCGTGGTGCGCCTCAACCAGGGCGACTACGATCGCCAGACCGTCTATGGGGACTCACCCATCGAGACCATCGAACGCTACGCGCGGGACGGGGCTTCGTGGCTGCACCTCGTCGACCTCGATGCCGCGCGGCTGGGCCGCTACACCCTCACGCCGCTCATCGGCGACATCAGGGCGCGCACCTCGCTGCGGATCCAGACGGGCGGCGGCATCCGCGCGGAGGCCGACGTCGAGGCCCTGCTCGCCGCCGGCGCGGAACGGGTGGTGATCGGCACGCTGGCCATCCGCGAACCGGAGAGGGTCGCCACCTGGCTTCAGACGTTCGGCGCCGACCGCCTCACTCTCGCTCTCGACACGCGCCAGGATGAAAGCGGCGTCTGGCGCCTGCCCGTGAAGGGATGGACCGAGGTCGATTCCCGCACGCTCGACGACCTTGTCGCCTTCCATGAGGCGGCGGGACTGCGCCACGTGCTCTGCACCGACATCTCCCGCGACGGCATGCTGTCGGGCTTCAACGTCGCTCTCTATCGCTCTCTCGCCGAGCGCTTCCCCGGCCTCGAAATCCAAGCCTCCGGCGGCGTCCGCGATCTCGCGGACATCCGCGCCGCGAAGGAGGCCGGGGCGAGTGGCGCGATACTGGGCCGCGCCTTGCTCGAGAAGCGCTTCGAACTGAAGGAGGCCCTCGCATGCTGAGCCGGCGGATCATCCCCTGCCTCGACGTGCGCGACGGAGAGGTGGTGAAGGGTGTGCGCTTCCGCGACCACGTGGCCATGGGCCGGATCGAGGACCTCGCCCTGCGCTATCGCGACGAAGGCGCCGACGAGCTCGTCTTCTATGACATCACGGCGAGCCCGGAAGGACGATCCGTGGATCGCGCGTGGGTGGAGCGGGTGGCCCGCCTGATCGACATTCCGTTCTGCGTGGCGGGGGGCATCCGCTCGGTGGAGGAGGCGCGCGCGGTCCTGTGGGCGGGCGCCGACAAGATCTCCGTGAACTCCCCCGCGCTCGAACGGCCCGCGCTCGTCGGAGAACTGGCGAGAGCCTTCGGCGTTCAGTGCGTCGTGGTGGGGATCGACTCGCTCCTCGATGTCGACTCCGAGTGGCGTGTCCGCCAGTATTCGGGCGATCCGGAAAAGACGCGAGCCCTGTCCCGCCGCACCCTGGACTGGGTCATCGAGGTCCAGGACCTGGGCGCAGGGGAGATCGTTCTCAACTGCATGGGATCCGATGGCGCCAGAACCGGTTACGATGTTCCTCAATTGAAGGCCGTGCGCAAAGTCTGCCGCGTCCCCCTGGTGGCCTCGGGCGGCGCTGGTTGCGCCGGGGATTTCGCGGCGGTCTTCAAGGAGGCGGATGCCGATGCGGCTCTCGCCGCGAGCGTCTTCCACTCGGGGGCGCTTCCCATTCCCAACCTGAAGAAATACCTGCGTGAAGAGCAGATTGAGGTACGTGATGTCGCCTGAGGAAATCGACGCGCTCGACTGGGAGAAACAGGGCGGCCTGATCCCCGCGGTCGTCCAGGACGAGGACAACGGCCGGGTGCTGATGCTCGGCTACATGAACCGCGACGCCATCGACGCCACCCTCGACACCGGCCACGTGACCTTCTGGAGCCGGAGCAAGGAGCGGCTTTGGACCAAGGGCGAGACCAGCGGCAATGCCCTCGCGTTCGTCCGGATGGAGGCCGACTGCGACCGCGATACCCTGCTCGTGATCGCGAGACCGTCCGGGCCGACCTGCCATGCGGGCACGGCGAGCTGTTTCAAGGACGCCCCCGCCAATTTCCTGGCCGAACTCGACGTGCACATACGGGAGCGCGAACGGGATCGCCCGCCCGGGAGCTACACCGCCGACCTCTTCGACTCCGGCACGCGGCGCATCGCCCAGAAGGTGGGCGAGGAGGCGGTGGAGACAGCCCTTGCCTCGGTGGCGGAAGACGACGAGTCGCTTCTCGGAGAAGCCGCGGACCTCATCTTCCACCTCACGGTTCTCCTGCGCTCGCGCGGACTTTCAGTTCACGACGCGGTGAAGGTCCTGCGCAACCGGCATGTGGCCCGGCGGCAGGCCGCGAACCCGTCGTCCATGGAGCCCTGACCGCCGAACCCGTCGCCTCCCGAGGACGAAAGCGTCTCCCGGCGATGACCAGAGCCCGCTCCTGGAGCGGGTCCAGGGCGGTGCGCTTCTTGCTTACAGCGCCGCCATTCTTCCCCTGGAGGCTTCCATGCGCATCTCTCGCTACACGCTTCTCCTCGCCTTCTTGCCCGCAATCGCTTCCGCCCAGGACCGGGGTGATATGGCGCTGAACATGGGACGCGGCCTCGGCAGCGGCATGAGCGTCGGCTGGACGTTCAAGGACAACTGGACGCTCCAGCCCACGGTCGCCCTCGGCTACAGCGATCAGGCCGGCTTCCGGGCCTCCCTCGGGGGCACCGTCCTGCGCTCCATCGGCTGGGGGCACCGGGTCTACGGATACGCCGGAGCGGGCATTTACTACGGCTCGGTGAACACCGGCTATGTCACGAGGCTGGGCGGGACGGCGCGGCCGGGAACCATGACCACCGGCACGGTGTACAGCCCTCTCTACAGCAACGCGACCGTCACTTACGTCACCACGCCCGTCGGACTGCGCGCGCGGCTCTTCGGCAACCTCGAGCTGTTCGCCGAAAGCGCGTACCAGCGCACCCTCGCGGGGGAGTTCGGCCCGAACCAGGTGGGGCAGTGGTCAGGAAACAGCAACTCGCGTTTCGGGGCCACCCTGGGCATCACGATGCGCCTCCAGTGACGCGCGGCGGGCTTCCGGTCGCGTAGGATCTCGCTGCGCCGGCCCATCGGACCGGCCCCACAGGGAGACTGCGATGAAACTTGCGTCGTTCGTCAAGGATGGGAAGGCGACCTACGGCGGCCTGTACAACGACCGGCTCGTCGATCTCGGACCGAAGTTCGGTGCGCGCTTCCCGGACCTCAAGGCCCTGATCGCGGGCGGCGGCATGAACGGACTCGCCACCTTCATCGGCACGGGCAAGGACTGGATGCCCCTTGAGGTGGCCGATTTCCTGCCCGTGATCCCGAAC
The DNA here is from genome assembly GCA_019694155.1 of Vicinamibacteria bacterium. Taxonomy (GTDB): domain Bacteria; phylum Acidobacteriota; class Vicinamibacteria; order Fen-336; family JAGNNV01; genus JAGNNV01. The sequence goes on from JAIBCN010000146.1 coordinate 33,243, forward strand.
CCGGGAAAGATCTTCTGCATCGGCGTCAACTATGCCGACCATCAGAAGGAGATGGGGCGCGGCGCCTCCGAGCACCCGACCATCTTCCTGCGCTTCACCGACACCCTGGTCGCCCACGACAAGGCGGCCTGGGTTCCGAAGGTCTCGACCATGGTCGATTACGAGTGCGAGCTCGCGGTGGTGATCGGCAAGGGAGGGCGGCACATCGACCAGGCGCATGCCTTGGACCATGTCGCCGGCTACACGTGCTTCAACGACATCTCCATTCGCGACTGGCAGCGCCACACCACCCAGTTCACGGCCGGAAAGAACTTCCCCCGCACCGGGGCTCTCGGCCCCTGGATGGTGAGCAAGGACGAGATCCCCGATCCCCACGCCCTCGCCATCAGGACGCGGCTCAACGGAGAGGTGCTTCAGGACGCGAACACCTCACAGCTCATCTTCAGGATCCCCGAGCTGATCGAGTACATCTCCTCCTTCACCCCCATCTCCCCCGGCGATCTCATCGCCACGGGAACGCCCTCCGGCGTGGGCTTCGCCCGCAAGCCGCCCCTCTTCATGAAGGCGGGCGACGTGGTGGAAGTGGAGATCGAAGGGATCGGCGTCCTCAGGAACCGCCTGGAAGCCGATCCCTCCTGAGCGCCGCTCAGTACCAGTCCCCCACCGGCGGGCGCTGCTTTTCGTCGCGACGGGCGCCGAGCGTCGCGGCCTTCTTCGTTCGCTTCTGGGCCAGGAGCTTCTTGGTCACCGCCTGGAACGCCGTGCGCGCGTCCTTCTCGGACGCGCGGCCTTCGAAATCGCCTCCTCTCGCGTGCATCTTGGCATGCACTTCGACCGCCCGGACCGGCCGCGACCGGGCCGTCACGGTCCACTCGATTCGATGGATCTTCGGGAAGACATGAGCAAGGGCGGCCTCGCTCCGCTCGATCTCCTTGCGTTCCTCCCCGTTGAGCTCGATGTCGCGACAGACGAGAACCACCGTCGACTCACGGACATCGCTTTGTCTCGGATCCTTCATTCATGTCCTCCAGACTTGTGATGACGAACGAGCATGACGGAACAGGGGGCGAGGCGCAGCACGTCCTCGGCGACGCTCCCGAGAAGCATCCGCCGCAAGCCGCCGCCGCCCTCGGTGCCCACCACCACCAGGCGCGCCTCGATCTGGTTTGCCACGGCGAGGATGCGGTCGGAGGGCGGGCCTTCCTCCACCAGGCGGTCGGCCTTCGCGTCGAGCATGCCCAGCACTTCGACGAGCCGATCCCCGGCCGCTTTGAGAATGGCCTTGTGCTCCTCGTCCGAAACCGGGATGGGGATTCCCGGCCCGAAGGCTTCGGGAACCACGACGACGGGCGAATAGTCGACCACGTGCAGGGCCACGAGCGGCTCCTCCAGCTTCGCGGCCAGGGTGGAGGCGACGGCCAGGGCGACCTGGGCGGGATCGGAGAGGTCGGTGGCGGCGAGCACCGGGCCCTTCGCAGGACCCTTCCGCACCACCAGAACCGGGCAGTGAGCATGGCGGGCGATTCGAACCGCGGTCGCCCCGAGGCCCTCGCCTTCCGAGTCGCTCCCTTTGACACCGATCACCAGCAGATCGGCGCCCGACTCCTCCGCGGTCTCCACGATCACTTCGTCGGGCGGGCCTACGTCCACCCGGACGTCGATGTCGTCGGCCTTTCTCGCGGTGAGGCTCGCGACACGGGCGGCCACGGTCTCCGACGCCACGCGGGACACCGCCATCAGCCGATCGGTCGTTCCCTTGACGAGATGGGGAAAGAGAACCTGCGCGGGCGCGGGATAGGGAACGGCGTGCACGAAGGCCAGACGCGATCCGAAGATCCTGGCCATGTCGTCGGCGGCCACTACGGCAAGGTCGGCGTCTGCGCTCAGATCCGTCGCACAGAGGATGAGGAGGGGGGGCTTCATGGGATCTCCTTTCAAGAGACCGATCCGAGGCGGCCGGTTGCTACGTCTACGACCGTAAGTTACTCCTCATCTCCGTGAATCGCGCAGTCGTCCTTTTGGACCATGGAAATACTGCAAATGGCTCATGGAGGACCGCGCCCGGAACGTCCTATCGTCCCTTCAACGAGACCAGGGGTGTACCGGGCTGGTTCCGATGCTTCTCGGAGCCAGCCCACCTTTCCTAGCCCTCTCCAAGAGACAAGAAAGCCGTCCGGTTTGAACGACCGGGCGGCTTTTCTCTTCTCAGGACGCGGGCCGTCAGGCCCAGGGCTTGGTTACAGCTTGGCGTCGATTCTCATCCCGTAGAACGACCGGTGGACGAAGAAGAGCGCCACCGCCAGGAACACCACGGCGAGTCCCTGGGTCAGGTCATGCTGGCCGTTCTTGGTCATCTCGACGGCCAGCTCCACGGCGAGGAGTCCGAAGAGGGTGGTGAACTTGATGACGGGGTTCATGGCCACTGACGAGGTGTCCTTGAAAGGATCGCCCACGGTGTCGCCGACGACCGCGGCCGCGTGCAGAGGCGTGCCCTTCTCCTTGAGCTCGACTTCCACGATCTTCTTCGCGTTGTCCCAGGCGCCGCCCGCGTTGGCCATGAAGATGGCCTGGTAGAGCCCGAACAGCGCGATGGAGATCAGGTAGCCGATGAAGAAGAACGGCTCGAAGCACGCGAAGGCCAGGGAGATGAAGAAGACGGTGAGGAAGATGTTGAACATCCCCTTCTGCGCATAGATGGTGCAGATCTCCACGACCTTCTTGGAGTCCTCCACTGAGGCCTTGGTCGAGCCCGAGTCGAGCTTCATGTTCTTCTTGATGAACTCCACCGCGCGATAGGCGCCCGTGGACACCGCCTGGGTGGAAGCGCCGGTGAACCAGTAGATGACCGCGCCGCCGGCCACGAGGCCGAGGAGGAAGGGCGAGTAAAGGATGGAGAGGTGCTCCATATTGACCGTGAGCTTCTCGGTGAGCATCACGATGATCGAGAAGATCATGGTGGTAGCACCCACCACCGCGGTGCCGATGAGCACGGGCTTGGCCGTGGCCTTGAAGGTGTTCCCCGCCCCGTCATTCTCCTCGAGGTGGTGCTTGGCCCTGGAGAAGTCCGGCTTGAAGCCGAATTCCTTCTCGACCTCGCCTTCGATGCCCGGAATCTGCTCGATGGTGCTGAGCTCGAACACGGACTGCGCGTTGTCGGTGACCGGGCCGTAGGAGTCGACGGCGATGGTCACCGGGCCCATGCCCAGGAACCCGAAGGCCACGAGGCCGAAGGCGAACACCGCGGGCGCCAGCATGAGGCCTTGCGGGAAGCCGGAGGCGATGGCGGCGGCGATGCCCATGAGGCCGGTGATGGCAAGACCCAGCCAGAAGGCGGAGAAGTTGCCGGCGATGAGGCCGGCGAGGATGTTCAGCGACGCGCCGCCTTCACGGGAGGCCGTCACCACTTCCTTCACGTGGCTCGACTCGGTGGAGGTGAAGATCTTGACCAGCTCGGGGATGATCGCGCCCGCGAGCGTGCCGCAGGTGATGATGGAGGAGAGCTTCCACCACAGGCTGGTGTCGCCCGCGAGGTCGGGGATCATCAGGTAGGACACGGCGTAGGTCACGATCACGGACAGGATGGAGGTGAGCCAGACCAGCGAGGTGAGCGGCGCCTCGAAGTTCATCTTGTCCGCCTTCGCGTACTTGCCCGCGGCCACCGCTTCGTTCGCGAAGTAGGAAACCACCGAGGTCCCGATCATGAGGATGCGCATCACGAAGATCCAGACCAGAAGCTGAACCTGGACCTTGGGATCGCTGACCGCGAGAAGGATGAACGTGATGAGGGCGACGCCGGTGACGCCGTAGGTCTCGAAGCCGTCGGCGGTGGGGCCGACGGAGTCGCCCGCGTTGTCGCCCGTGCAGTCGGCGATGACGCCGGGGTTCCGCGCGTCGTCTTCCTTCACGTCGAAGACGATCTTCATGAGGTCGGAGCCGATGTCCGCGATCTTGGTGAAGATACCGCCCGCGATGCGGAGCGCGGCCGCGCCAAGCGACTCACCGATGGCGAAGCCGATGAAGCAGGGGCCCGCGTAGTCACCGGGGACGAAGAGAAGAATGGCGAGCATGATCACGAGCTCGGTGGCGATGAGCAGGGTGCCGATGGAGATGCCGGCCTTGAGCGGGATGGCGTAGGTCGGGAAGGGCTTTCCGCGCAGGGCGGCGAAGGCGGTGCGGGAGTTCGCGAAGGTGTTGATGCGGATGCCGAACCACGCGACCCCGTAGCTTCCCGCGATGCCCACGAGGGAGAAGAAGATGATGAGGAGCACCCGGTCGACCGAGAAGTGACGGAGTCCGCCGAAGTAAACCACCATGATGACGGCGATGAAGCTCCACAGCACCATGATGAACTTGCCCTGAGTCTGCAGGTAGGTCTTGCAGGTCTCGTAGATCAGCTCGGACACTTCCAGCATGGACTTGTGCACGGGCATGTCCCGCAGCTGCTTGAAGAAGACCATGCCGAACAGGGCCCCAGCCGCGCAGACGAAGAGGCCGAGGAACAGGAGGGTCTGGCCCGTCATGCCGAAGAAGGACACCGAAGTGAGGTCGGGCAGGACGAGTTCGGCTTCACTCGCGAAGGTCGGGGCCGCGGAGGCCACGATCGCGAGAGCCGCCAGGAGGGCGAGCTTGAGAGACTTACGCTCGACGAACGAGAACATGCATTTCTCCTAAAAGAGGATCCTTGGGGGGAGTGAGGGCACACCCGGGGAAACGGCCGCCACCTGGGGCGTGAGGGCGTCAATTCTAACTGAACAGGATCAGTGGGTGTTGAGGGTGATGCTCGAAGGGTGGGCCGCGTCCAGATGGACGGAGTTGGCCGCGGTCACGAGGCCCCGCTCCCTGCCGCAGGGCTCGCCCGTGTTCGGATTGACATCGAAGCGCGGGAAGTTGCTGCTCGAGACATCGAGACGGATGCGATGCCCCTTCCCGAACACGTTGCTGATCGCCTGGGGCTCGATGAGAACCTCCACGATCTCGCCCGGCCGAAGCCAGGCCTCGTGGTCGAAGCCCTCGCGATACCGGCAGCGGACGACGGAATCGGTGAGGTTCATGGCGAAGCCCTTTGGCCAGGCCGGGGTGGGAGGATGGACGTCGATCAGCTTGGCCGTGAAGTCCGTGTCCTTCGCCGAGGAGGAGACGAACAGGCGAACCGAGACCGGCCCCGTGACCTCGAAATCGGCTTCGAGCGGCTCGGTCTGGAAGACCAGCACATCCTCCCGGTTCGCGAGCGGCTCCGAGTCATAGCAGACCCAGAGTTCCTCGCGCGAGCGCTGGTCGTAGGCGCCTCCCTGGATGAGCGCCGGGAACATTCCGTTTTGAACACCGCCTCCGATCGTTGGCACGGGGTCGAGGGGATCGAAATGAAAGGAGCGAGGCGGCGCCCCCGCGGATGGCGTCTCGGGTCGAAGGCCGCCATCGCCGTGGAGGTGGAAAGTGACCGGCCGGGAGGCGGGAGGCGGCCAGGCGGTCTCGTCGCGCCATCGTCCGCCGTGTTGCAGTCGGCCCGCCTCGTCGCGCCCGCCCGCACCGCCCCCCATCACGAAGATGTGGACCTCGGGTCCCGTGAGAATGCCGTTGTCCATCCCCTTCAGGGTGGCGTCGAACCAGAGCTTCCGAAGCGCGTTGAAGTCGATCTTCGACTCCGCTCCGAAATCGACCTCGCCCGCGAAGGTGCGCGCGAAATCGTCGTAGCCGTGGAGCCACGACCCGATGAGGAGACGCATGGGGGATGTCCGGCCGCGGCGGATCGCCCGGTACTTCTCGAGGGTGGCCCACACGTGATGGCCGTACCAGGAGGTCTGAAAGAAGATCGGGATGTCCGGGTAGGCGTCCACGTGATCGCGGAGGCTGAGGGTCGGCTGCGTCCAGTAGTCCTCGCGGCGCGACGTGGTCAGCATGTCGAAGAACCAGCGTTCTTCGCGAGGCGCGTGGCGCAGAAACGACTCCCCCTTTCGCAGGGGCAGCCGGTCGAGCCAGGGCCGCAGGCCGTCCAGTTCCGACTCGAAGGCATCGCGGCGGGCGGGGTCGCTCGCGAGGTCGGGGCCTTCGCGGGCCAGGCGAACCACGTAAGGGAGCAAGACGCCCAGTTCGAAGGCGCCCGAGTGGCGGAGGGTCCGATGAAAATAGTCGTGGCCGCCGTCGGACAGGAACTGGGACCTAAGGCCCGGGGGGCGCAGAACGGCGAGGGCCTGCTGGGTGGCGGTCGAGTAGGAGAGCCCCATGGTGCCGATCCGCCCGTCGCACCACGGTTGGGCCACGAGCCACTCCATGGTGTCGAAGCCGTCCGGCCCTTCCTGCTCCGAGAGGAAGTACCACTCGCCCTCCGAAGCGAACCGGCCGCGCACGTCCTGCATCACCACCACGTAGCCCGCGCGCGCGAAATACTCTCCCGCCTGGTTCAGGACCACGCGGCGTTTCCCGTAGGGCGTACGCTCGAGCAGCACCGGGAACCGGCCAGGGACCGCGACACCGTCGCGGGCCGGGCGATAGATGTCGATGGACAGCGCCACACCGTCGCGCATACGGACCGTGCGGTCGGGCTCGAGGAGGAAATCGAAGGTCATACCGGAGGCGGCGAGCCGCCCTTCAGTTCATCGAGGCGCCTTCTGGCCTGCGTGGTGTAGTGAGAATCCTCGAGGAGCATGTCCGCCCGCGGCGCCTCCGCGGCGCATTGCTCGAGGATCCGTACCGCTTCGTCCTTCTTCTCCTGTTCGTGGTCGAGGATGCCTTCGCCCAGAAAGAAGCAATTGACCGGGTGGTGCGGGGCGACCTGGTAGGCGCGCCGGAGGTACTGCAGGCCCTTCTCGTGCGAGACCCAGCCCGTGATGAAGGGGATGCGCGGCGCCTCCGAGTGCAGCCGGCCCAGGATGCGATACCCCGCCCCGTCCTCGAAAAGCGGGTCGATGTCGACGACGGTCTGGCCCAGGTCGCGAAGCCTCGAGGCGACGCCGCTTCGGGCGGAAGCGAACTTTCCGCGGGCGAGACCCCATTCGCCCCAGTGAAATGCCGTCCAAAGGTAGAGGGCGGGAGCGCCTTTCACCAGGCGAAGCGCCTCGATGCGCGACAGGCCGCGCGCGGCCTTCGCCTCCGCTTCGAGACGGTCGACCGCGTCCTGCCCGAGCTTCCGCCCCTCGTCGAAGAGGGCCTTCTTCTCCTCGAGCTCCAGGCCCGTATAGGCCCCACGGAATTGCAGGGCCCGCATCAGCTTCGCCAGGACCTCGATGTCCCGGGGGGCGAGGGCAAGAGCCTTTCGATAGAGCCCGATCGCGGCCTCGACCTCCTCGGGACGCGCCACCCCGTCGATCGTCCCGATCGCCCGGCGCGAGTAGTGGTCGTCGGCAAGGGCGAGGAGCGAAGCCAGTTCCGGGGTCGGCTCGGGAGATGGTGACAGAGAAGGGACAGGCGACGGAGACGGAGTTGGAGTTTGAGTGGCGCTCGGATTGGGCGACGCGGAAGGGGCGGGCGTCGGCGAGGGGGAGGCCGCCTGGGCCGACCACGCCGGGGCGCTCGCGAGGACGAGTGTGAAGCTGAGGCGTAGCGGAATCAACCGACCCATCTTGTCATCCGAGGCCGTCTCGCGGGTTTTCCGGGCTGCGGAAGAAACTCGCGCGCCCTATTTCATGCCCGCGAGCCAGCGGTCCATGATGTCGCGCGTCTCGATGCCGGTCGCGGCCTTGAAGATCGCTGGAAGTTCATCGATCGAGAAGGCCCGCTGCTCCCGGGCCGACCAGGCGACGAGGGCGCGGAGCGCGTCGCGAAGCCGCGCCCCCCCACCCGGCGACGCGCGCAACCGCTCGTCCATTTCGTAGGCCATCAGTCCGCCGCGGGAGAAGACGGTCCGCCCCGTCCGGAAGTCCTCCGAGTAGAAGGTGGACGCGGTTCGCGAAAGCGCGACCAGGGGCATTCGCTTGAGGAAGTCGGGCATCTCCTTGAGCGTGTTCCGAAACCGCAGATCCACCAGGGCCTCACGATAGGGCCTGCCCTCGGCGGTGTTCGGGAGGACGTCCGAGAGCGCGTCGGCGGCCGCGTACTGGCCGAAGCCCTCGGAGAGCCAGATGGTGTCGATGAGAGGCGCGAGCTCCCAGCGGAAAGGAAAGTACCCTTCGCCCGCGCACCGCTTGGGGATCCACGCGTGAGCCACGTGGTGGGCCACGTTGTAGCGGAAGGCGGCGCGCTCCCGGTCCGTGGACTTTCCGGTAGGAGCGGCGCTCGCGAGCGCTCCGAAGGTGGCGCTTTGCATGTGCTCCATGCTGAAGCCATACCCGTGGCGCGGCGAGAGCGGCCGGAGGTAGTCGAAAAGGAGGGTGTAATGGGGGAACGGCGCCGTCCCGAAGTAGCCGAGCACGGCGTCGAACGCCTGCTCGGCAAGGGGCGCCATGACCTCTTCGTCGGCCGGACCCTCGGCGTGAATCGCGAGAAAGAGATCCGCCCCGGCCTTGAGCTTCTTCACGCGGAAGAGCGGTCCCATCAGGATCTGCGAGTCGGCCAGGTCGTAGAAATCGGCGGCGCTCGTCTTGAGGGGGCCGGAAGCCGCGGGCGCCCGCGGCGCCAAAGTCGAAAACACCGGCCAGTCCGGCCGATTCGCGGGGGGCGACACCGCCAGTTCGACCGCGCGGTCCTCGAGCCCCTCGACGTAGGCGAAGACCGAATAGCCGAGGAGGCCCACGTAACCGTCACGGGCGCGCGATGAATCCCCTCCGGAAAGCACGTCCGCCTCCATCGCGCGGAGGTCCACGTCGTACTCGATGCCCGCGATGGGGTCGAGGGAGCTTCCGCTCGTCACCGACCAGCGGGGGCCTTCCCCCCGGCTCACGGCCGCGGGAGACCCGGACCGGGAGCGCGCGGCAACAACGGTCACGAAGCGGTCGTAGGGAATCTGCCCGTACCCCATGGGAATGGCCCGCGGCATGATGAGCTCTGCCTTCGCCATCGAGGCATCGCGAGGGAAGGTCATGGACACCCGCACGGTGGAACTCACGCCCGCCGCATCGACGGGGGCCATGGCGAGCGAATAGCTCACCACCCCCGCGGATGATGCCTGCAGTGTGGCGAGAAGGATGGCGGCCGACAGGAGCATCAGGGCGGAACATAGGCGGCCCGCCCCGGGTCGTCAACGCGCGGGCGACCCGGCCGAATAGACTGGGCGGCCCCGATGCGGACGAACCGATTGCGCGCGCTTCTCGCCTCCTGCCTGCTCGCCGCGACCCTGGCGCGCGCCGAGGAGCGCGTGACCCGTCCCTATCACGGCGTCACCCACATCCATCGAACGGACGCGGAACAGGACTATCACCTCGTCATCCTCTCCCCGCGCGCCATGGAGGTGGTAAGCACGGACCAGGACCAGGCGTGGTCCGTGGTTTCCGACTTCGCGAAGAAGGTGGGAGCGCAGATCGCCATCAACGCGAACTTCTTCTCGAAGACGGAGAGCTGCGGCGTCACGGCGGGCGAGGGACATCTGTGGACCCCGGTGTCCGAGGGCTGCCCCATGACCATGGCCTTCTTCAGCGATGGCCGGGCGGCGATCTACAACGTCCCCGCGCGGTCGAACGGCGCGGCGGTGCCTGTCACGGGGCTCGTGGCCGCGGTGTCCGGACGCCCCGGGCTAGTGGAAAAGTCGCGCCCGTCGCCGACCCTCGAACGCTTCGCCTCGATCCGCCATCCCCGCACCGCGCTCGGTCTCAGAAAGGACGGGACGCTGATCCTCCTGGTGGCGGACGGCCGCCGCGAGCACGCCCTGGGGTTCACGGGCCCGGAGATGAGCGAGATCTTTCTCCGCGAGAAGGCGGTGGATGCGATCAATCTCGACGGCGGCGGTTCGACGACCCTCTACATCGAGGCCGAGGGGGGCATTCAGAACCGGCCGTCGGATGGGCATGAGCGCGTGGTGGTGAACCAGCTCGGGTTCCGGCTGAAACCGCAAAAGGGTGCGAAACGGCCGTGACCAGGCGCGAACAGGCCGCCCTCGGCGCGGCCCTCGGCCTCGCCGCGGGAGCGTTCACCCGAGACCTCGACCTCACGTCTCTCGTCTCATTCTGGGGCGATCGCCTCGTCTTCCTGCCCCTGGGCGCCATCTTCGGCGCGCTCTGCGCGGCCACGCGACTGCGCCGCGCGTTCTACGCGTGCGTGGCCCTCCTCGCGGTGCTCTGGGTCGGCGTCGCCTACGGGCCGTTGAGCCGGATGCTCCTCGCGGGCCTCGTGCGGAGCGACGCCCTGCGCCCGGCCGATGCCGTCCTGGTGCTGGGCACGCGGATGCAGTCGGACGGCGACCCCACCGCCACCCAGCTTTCGCGCCTGCTCCGCGGCCTCGAACTCGTGAAGGACGGCCTGGCGCCGCGGCTCATGATCACCGAGCTGCCGCCGCCTTATGCGGCGCAGCGCCCCTTCGTGGAGGCCCTTCTCGCGCGGTTCAAGCCGGACGTCGAGCTCGTGGACTTCGGTCCCACCTTCAACACGCGCGACGAGGCGGTCATGGCCGCGGAATACCTGAAGAAACGCGGCCTGCGCCGAATCATCGTGACTTCATCGCCTACTCATACCTACCGGGCGGCCGCCCTGCTCGAGGCGCAGGGCCTCGAGGTCATGGCCACACCCGCGCGCGAGACGCGTTTCGATCTCGAAACACTCGATCGGCCGGAGGAGCGCCTTCTGGCTTTCGGCGCGATCATCCACGAACGCCTCGGGATCGTCGTCTACCGAAGGCGCGGCTGGATCCGCTGAGGTTACGGGGCCCGCTCGATCAGGGGCGGGGCTCGCCCTTCGCCAGCGTCTCGAGAAACGCGCGCAGCTTCCCAAAAGCCTGGCCCCGGTGCGAAATGGCGTCCTTCTTCGCGCGCGGCAGCTCACCCGTGGTGCAGCCCGAGGGCGGGTGAAAGAAGATCGGGTCGTAGCCGAAGCCGTTCAATCCGCGGGGCGTGGAGACGATCAGGCCGTGCACCTGCTGCTCGGTCTCGAAGATCACGTACCCCGACGCGGCCATCACCACCGCGCAGGTGAAGTGCGCGGTGCGCTTCTCCTCCGGCACGTCGCGCAGGCGGCGCCAGATCTCCTGGAAGCGCTGGGGATAGGTGGCTCCCTCGCCGCAGAAGCGGCTCGAGTAGACGCCGGGCTCTCCGTTCATGGCGTCGATCGAAAGCCCGGAGTCGTCCGCCACCGCGGGCAGGCCGGACAACCGCGAGTAGTGGAGGGCCTTGAGCCGGGCGTTTCCGAGAAAGGTGGTCTCCGTCTCCTCGGGGCTCTCATCGATCCCCAGGTCCCGCGGAATCAGGAAACGGAAGGGCAGGCCGGCGATGAGGCCCTCGATCTCGCGCAGCTTGTCGCGATTCTGGGAGGCTATGAGGATGTCGCGCATGTTGGTTTGGCGGGGCAGCAGGAGGTTGCTTCGTCGCGGTCCGATCGGGCGGCTCCTCGCCTTGGCGCGAGGTCCAGTTGAAGAGGTGAGCGTGAACGAGCGCAGGCCCAATTCGCCTGGGCCGGAGCGACGGGGCGGGCCGTTCAACGCCCCTCAAAGCGAAGAGGTGGCGCGCCTGAAGGGACTCGAACCCCTGACCCGCAGCTTAGAAGGCTGCCGCTCTATCCAGCTGAGCTACAGGCGCGCGCAAAGAAAAGTATACGTGGCGGCCCCGGCAACGTCCGGGATGGCCCGATCGAGGGGAATCGAATAAACTGCCCGGGCAGACGTAGCTCAGCTGGTTAGAGCGCCTGATTGTGGATCAGGAGGTCCTCGGTTCGATCCCGAGCGTCTGTACCATTCCAAGGGCCGGAGTAAATCCGGCCCTCCAATGTCGGGGGGCGGTGAACGGCCCCGCCCCCCAAACCCCCGAATACATGGACCGGAGTGAGTCCGGCCCAAGAATCCGGCCCTCCGAGCGCCCCAGCCACCCATGGAACCTGTCCAAGCCGCGCTCGCCCGCGGTCTCCGCGATCTCCTGCCCGGAGAAATGATCGCGCGTCAGCGCATGATCTCCGCCATCCAGGGCGTGTATGAGCTGTATGGATTCGTCCCCATCTCCACCCCGGCCATCGAGCACCTGCGCGTCCTCTCGGGCTCGGGCGGCGCCGAGGCCTCGGCTTCCATCTTCCGCGTCCAGGGGCCGGAGGACGATCCCCTCGGGCTTCGTTTCGATCTCACCGTTCCCCTATCGCGCCTCATCGCGCAGTACCCCGAACTGCCCCGTCCCTTCCGCCGCTATCAGGTCGGGCCGGTCTGGCGCGCGGACAAGCCGGGTCCGGGGCGCTTCCGCGAATTCACCCAGTTCGACCTCGACTCCGTGGGCGTGCCTTCCGAGATCGCGGACACCGAGATCATCGCGGGGATGTGCGACACCCTGACCGCACTCGACTGCGGCCCCTTCCGTGTCCGCTTCTCGAGCCGGCGCGTCTTGAACCTGCTCATGCCCCTCGCCGGGATCGACCCGGGCCTCGCCACCGACGTGTTCCGCGTTCTCGACAAGCTCGACAAGATCGGCCCCGAGAAGGTGCGCCGCGAGCTCACCACGGGCTACAAGGACGAATCGGGCGACACCATCGAAGGCGTCGGCCTGAAACCCGAACAGGTGGATCGCATAGAGCAGTTCCTCGCCATCCAGGGCGCGACGCGCAACGAGATCCTCGCCGGGCTTCGCGACGTGTTCGGCGCCGTCGAAGGATCCGCGGACGCGATCGAGCCGCTCGCGAGGATCTCGAGCCACCTCGCGTCCCTCGGCTATTACGAAGACCGCGCGGTCATCGACCTCAGCATCGCCCGGGGCCTCGCCTACTACACGGGTCCCGTGTTCGAGGCGGTTCTCCTCGACGCGCCGGAGTTCGGCTCCGTCTTCGGCGGCGGACGCTACGACGACCTCGTCCTGCGGTTCCTGGGCGAGCGGGTGCCCGCGACCGGCGCTTCGATCGGCGTCGACCGGCTGCTCGCCGCCCTCATCAAGCTCGGACGCACCGGCGCACGCAAAGCCACCGCGAAGGTCCTCATCACCACGATCGATCCCGCCCTCACCGATGACTATCTCGCCATGACCTGGGAACTGCGGCGCGCGGGCGTGGCCGCGGAGGTGTACCTCGGTTCTGAGAAGGGCCTCGGCAAGCAGATCAAGTACGCGGACCGGTGCGGCATCCCCCTCGTGGTCATCTACGGGTCCGACGAAAAGGCGAAGGGCATGGTAACCCTCAAGGACCTGGAGGCGGGGGCCGCCGCCGCGGGCGCGCTCCAGAAAGATCGGACCCAGTGGCGCCAGCTGCGCCCGGGACAGTTCGAGGTGGCGCGCACGGACCTCGTGAAGGCGGTCCGGGACTTTTCCAGGGAGGCATAGGAGGGCCCGGGCGCCCTTGCGCGCCCTCCTCGTTTCAGCGTACCGTTGTGACGTTCTTTGGAGGCTCCATGGAAGATCCGAATTGGGAATACGACGCGGTATCGGTGGTCGGAAACGCCGAGGTCGCGAAGGCGTTCGCCATGCACGCCCAGGGCTGGGAGTTCATACAGGCCTGGACATCGCATTCGAGCGGCGACTGGCTCTTCTTCCGCCGGCCGCGCCCCAGCGAACCCATCGACGTACGAACGCTGTAGTCCCTTCGGTCGAGGCCGCGGCGGTCAGGGCTGAAAGACGGCGATCGCCTCGACGAGCCTCTCGAACTGTCGCTGCGCCGCATCCTTGTCGCGCCAGTCGGCGAAGGAAATGACCTTCTCGGTGGGGATCTGCTCCAGGATCCGCCCCTGCCAGATCGGGGTCTTCCAGCTGTCGTCCAGACTGATCGGGCAAAGCACGGGCTCGCCGAGGTCCTTCTCGAGCTTGCGGGCGAGGCGCACCTCGTGCTCGGCCCAGTCGCTTTGAACCGTCGCCTCGGACAGGACGAGCAGGAGGCTAACGTCGTGCTGAATGGCGAGCTTCGACTGTCGTTCGCGCAAGGTGCCCTTCAGCTCGTGGGCGGCGAGCCAGCTGTAGACGCCGCGCTGGTTGAAGAGGCGGCGCAACTCGGCCACGAAGGCATCGTCCTGCTGCGAATGTGAAATGAGCAGGCGCCGGCGCTGCGGCCGGAACTCCGTGCGCAACGCCTCGATGGCCTTCTGAAGGGAGGCCGCGGCCTCCGTCGACAGCGACGGATCGTGATGCCGCGCGGCCACGATCTCGAACGAGGAGAGGCCGCAGCCGCGCAGGAAAGCTTCGGGGATCTTCCCCCGCGACCGGCTGAGAGTGTCGGTGCCCACGGTGGAGGGCGAGGCATGGCGCAGCGTCTCCAGTCCCCGGGCCTGCCGCAGGTCCAGGTCGGCGAACACCGTCCCCCCGGCGAGGGCGTTGGTGAGATTCGTGTTGCGCAGGCGGGTGTCGGTGAGATTGGCGCCGCAGAGGTTCACCCCCGTGAGGTCCGCGTCGCGAAGGTCGGCCTCGTGGAGCGAGGCGCTCATCAGGCTGGAACCGGAGAGGTTCGCGCCCGAGAGGTCCGCGCCCCGAAGGTCGGATCCACGCAGGTCGACCTGGGAGAGGTTGGTGAGGCGCAGGTCGGCGCGCGAGAGGTCCACGCGCACCAGCTTGGCCGTGCGCAGGTCGCCCCCGTGCAGATCGGCGTTCCGGAGATTGGCCCCGTCGAGGAGCGCGCCGTTGAAGTTGGCGCCCTTGAGATTCGCGCCCCGGAAGTCGGCGCCGTTCAGGTCGGCGCATCCGAAGTCGGTCATGCCGAGGTCGGCCATGCTCAGGTCGGTGCGCATGAGCTTGGCGTCGCGCAGATCCGCGCCGTGAAGGTTGGCTCCGCGGAGATTCGCCCCGCGCAGGTTCGTGCCGATGAGATTCGCGCCCCGCAGGTTGGAGCCGGACAGGCTCGCTCCCTGGAAATCGCGCTCGCCGGCCGCGAGGCGCCGCTGTATTTCGCCGGTGTTGGTGGAGGCGGTCACGATTCTTGAAGAGAGCTTAGCGCCGAACGGGAAGCGGCCCCGAGTAGTTTCGGCGTGCGTTCGCCGGCGCCTTGGTATCGTCCGCTCATGAGCCCGCGCGCGCGATCCGGGAGACGTCCGTGACCGAAGTCCTGCGACTGCGGCCGCTGCTGACCGCCACGCATCGCTACGACAAGTCGATCTCCACCTGGAACCGAGGAAAGGGACAGCTCATCGACGCTCCCATCCTTGCCTATCTCATCGAGACCAGGAACGGCCGGATCCTCTACGACGCGGGGTGCGACTACACGAAAATTCACGACCCTCTCCTGCGGGCGCGCTACTACGACCCGAAGATCTTCGGCTTCGGCGCGCCGGAGATGAGCGATGACCAGAGAATCCCCCGCCTGCTCGGCCGCCTGGGGCTAAAGGCGAAGGACGTCGACCTCATCTTCATCGGCCACCTTCATTTCGACCACGCGGGCGGCCTGCGGGAGCTTCGGCGCCACGGCTGCGGAGCGGAGATCCACGTCCACCGGGACGAGATAGAAGCGGCCCGCCGTCAATCCGACGCTTCGGTCTTCGCGGACGACCTCGTCGACGATGCGGGTTCGCCTCTCCCCTTCACGGAGCAGACCGGAGAGTACGAGGTGGGGCGAGGCGTTCGCGCGGTCATGACGCCCGGGCACACCGCGGGGCACATGTCGATGTGGATCGAGCTTCCGAAGGGGCGGCCGGTGCTGCTCGCGGGCGACGCCGCCGACCTCCAGGAGAATCTCGACGACGAGGTGGCGCCGGGCGGCTTTCGCGAGGGCGGTCACGACGAAGCGGTGGAGAGCATCCGCGCGCTCAAGCGCCTGGCCGGGCAGACGAACGCCTGGATCTGGCCCAACCACGACCTTCCCTTCTATCGATCCTTGCGGCCCTTTCCCGAGGCCTACGAGTAGGTCCTACTTCTTGCGCAGGTAGGTGAGATCGAAGGAGACGGACCAGGTCTTGCCGCCATCCTGCGACAGGTGCCCGAGCTGCCGGACGCGGTCGGGCCCCTCGTTGAAGAAGGTCATCCGGACCTTGTTGGCGGTGCCGAACTGGTCCGCTTCGTAGTAGAGGTTCCCGTCGTCGTGGAACTCGCCGAAGTAGTGGGTGATCCGCCCCGTCGCATCCACCCAGTACTGCTCCCACTTCTTCGTCGCGGTGTTGTAGGTATTGAAGCTCTTGCCCGCGCCGCCCTGGCCCGGCTCCCAGTTCTCGAAGATTACGCAGCCGCTGAGGATGCGCTCGACGTGGCTGGAAGCGCCCACCGGGGCCCTGGGTATCCCTGTCTGCTGCACGTCCCAATCGCCGACCCAGAAATCGAACTTGCGGAAGTTCGGGTCCGCCTCGCAGGGCCGCGCGTTGTGGTTCACCTTCGCCACCACCGCGGCGAAGGACGCGTCGGCCCTCAGGGAATCGAAGTCGGGATTCTGGAACAAAGGCGCGTTCGTGAAGCCGTTGGCCGCGGCCTCCTCGAGCTGGGCGATCGCCTTCGCCTTGTCGCCGAGCTTCGCGTAGGCGCGGGCGAGACGGAACCTGACCTGGTTCGCGGGCTGATAGCCGAGATCCCGGGCGCGAATCAGCGCGGGAACGGCCTCTCCGGGCCGCCCGGTTTCGTGCAGCGAAGCGCCGAGGCCGAAGGCGGCGCGCGGATTCGAAGGCTCGGCACGGGAAAGAGCCTCGAAGGCTCCAAAGGCGCCCGTCCAGTCTCCGGCCTGCTGGAGCTTGATCGCGGCCTGCTCCGCGGCCGACGCCGCCTGGGCCTGGGCCGAGACGGCGCGGGCGGGCGCGAGCGATGCGAGCCCAAGGAACACCGCTACGAGGGCGGCCCGGCCACGGCGATCGAGCGCGGTCACGGCCGGTGCCTAACGCCCTGCCGGTCCCATGGGGCCGTAGGGCTTCACCTGCTCTTCGATGGCCTTGCGGTCGCCCACCGCGATGATCGCGGTCTTGGTGTCGTCGATGTACTTCTGGGCCATCTGCTGGACCATGGCGGGCGTCACCGCGCGGACATTCGCCACGTACTTGTTCAGGTAGTCGGCGGGCAGGCCGTGGAAGTTGATGAACTCGAGCTGCCCGATGATGCCCGCGCGGTCGGAGTTGCGCAGGACGAAGGTGCCGAGCATGTAGTTCTTCGCGGACTCGAGCTCGGCCTCGCTCGGGGCCCCGGCCTGGAGACGGTCGATCTCGTAGAAGATCTCCTTGAGGGACGCGCCCGTCACCGCGGTGGTGACGTCCGCGTTCTGCGCCCAGACCGCATCGCGGTAGCGGTTCGAGACCTGGGAGAAGGGCGAGTAGGTGTAACCCTTGCTCTCGCGCAGGTTCGCGGTCATGCGCGAGGAGAAGTAACCGCCGAGCACGCTGTTCGTCACGGCGAGCGGGATCGCGTCCTTGTGCGACGCGTCGATGGTGGGCAGACCCACGATCAGGGTGGTCTGCACCGCGCCGGGCTTGTCGACGATGTACACAGCGCGCTCGGACCGGGGCCGGGGCGGCGCCGGGTGCGACATCGCTCCCTTCTTCCAGCCGGAGAAAGCGGCGCGAACCGCCGACTCCACCGCCGCCGTGTCGAACCGGCCGGCCACGTAGAGCCGGGCGCGCGAAGCCGCCCAGTGGGCGTCGTAGAAGGCCCGGGCCTGGTCCAGGGTGTAGCCCTTCACCTGGGCCTCGGTCGGGAAGATCCGTCCGTAGGGATGATCGCCGTAGATCACTTCGCGAAACTTCTCGGTCGCCATCTGCTGCGGGTTGCTCCGGGCGATGGACAGGCGCCGCACATTGTCGGCCTTCAGGCGTTCGACTTCGCTCGCCGGAAACTTCGGGTTCAAGGCGAGGTCGGCCACGAGCTTCACCAGGTCGGGCGCGAACTCGGAAAGGGACGAGCCGGAGACGGACGCGGTGTCCGTGCCCACGCCGATGTCCACCTGGCCGCCCATCTGCGCGGCCGCCTTCGAGATCTGGGCCCCCGTCCTCGTGGTGGTGCCCTCGCGCATGAGCTGGCCGGTGAGGTCACCGAGCCAGACTTCGCTCGCCTTCTCGTAGCTGTTGCCCGCCGCCACGAACAGGCCGATGTCGACCTTGGGCATGTCGCCGTAGTTCACGAGGGTGACGCTGAGGCCGTTCTCGAGGACGAAGTGCTTCGGCGCGGGAAGGGTGAAATCGCGCGGCGCCGCGGGCGAGGGCGGCGTCTCCTTCGCGGGCGTTTGCGCGGCGGCGGCTCCGGCGGCGGCGAGGGAGGCGGCGAGAGCGAGGCTTTGGAGTGTCTTGTTCATGATCATCAGTCCTTTAGAACCCGACCGGCTTCGAGACCTTGGGAGGCTCGGGCTTCCCGGGTACCGTGAGGATGGTCCGGTTGGTCTTGCGGAGGTACTCCTGGGCCGTCTTCTGGATCAGTTCCGGCGTGACCTTCTCGAACTCGGCTTCGAGCGTGTTGATCTTCCCCGGATCGTCGTCGAAGAGCGCGAAAGAAGCGAGGAGATTCGCCTTGCCAAAGCCGTAGAAACCCTCCATCTGGTCGTACAGCCACGAGCGAGCCTTCACTTTCGCGAGGTCGAGAGTGGCCTTGTCGACGGGAGCGGCGCGGAGCTTCTCGACCTCGGCGTCGAAGGCGTCCAGGATGGTCGACGCGGGCGTGCTCTTGTCGTGGAACAGGTAGGCCTGGAAGAGGGTGGGGCCGTTGATGTCGAAGAGATTCCCGAGCTCGGCGTTGATGCCGCCCGAGACCTCGTCGGTGAACCCCTTGTCCTGGACGAGGGCCTGATACAGCCGGCTGTCCTTGCCCTGAAGCAGGATCTGGTCGATCAGCGCCATGGCGAAGTACTCCGCGGTCATGCGCTTCGGCGCGTGATAGCCGACGGCGAGGGCGGGCCTCGGGGCCTCGAGGTACTCCTTCACTCCGCGCTTCTCCTCGGTCTGATTCGGCTCCGAAATATCGGGCCGCGCGGGAAGCACGGAGGACTTGATGGGGCCGAAGTACTTCCGGATCCAGCCGAGGGTCTGGACGGGATCGATGTCGCCCGAGACCACCACCACCGCGTTGTTCGGCGCGTAGTAGGTCTCGAAGAAAGCCTTCGCGTCCTGAAGAGTGGCGGCGTCCAGTTCGGCGAGATCGCCGTAGAAGTTGTGGGCGTTCTGCCAGTTGGTGTTCGCGGCCATCGGCATGTCGATCCAGGGGAAGCCCCCGTAGGGCTGGTTCAGGACATTGACCTTCACCTCATTCTTCACGACGCCCTGCTGGTTCGTGAGGTTGTCCTTGTCGATGGCGAGCCCCTTCATCCGGTCGGCCTCGGCCCAGAGCACCGTCTCCACGGTGTTCGCGGGAACCACCTGGTAGTAGTTGGTGAAGTCGAAGCGGGTCGAGCCGTTCATGACGCCGCCGTTCTTTTGAATCAGCTTCACGAACTCCATCTTGCCGAGGTTGTTCGAGCCCTGGAACATCAGGTGTTCAAACAGATGAGCAAAGCCGGTGCGACCCTTCGGCTCATTCCGGAAACCGATGTTGTAGTACACCGTCACGGTGGCGGTGGGGGCGGTGGTGTCCTTCGAGAGGACCACCTTGAGGCCGTTGTCGAGCTTGTGGTACTCGAAGGGAATCTTGAGGGTCTCGGCCGCGGAGGCCGCGAGGGGGGCGGCGGCGATCGCGAGCGCCGCGATGAGAGTTCGATGTCGCAAGGGGGAATCTCCTGAAGAGGCTCTGCGGAATGAGGTCGACGGGCCCTGAAGACACCCGTCCTTGGCCTTTTAGACGCTTCCCGGAGCCAAAAGGTTCCAGGACGTGCGACGACGCCTACCTCGCGACGGGGCGGGTGAACCTCTTGGGATCGAGCTTGGGGTTCACCTCGTACTCGACGAGGGTTACCGTAGCGGGCTCCTGCCCGGGGGCCGAAATCGTCCGCTTATAGGCGACGGTCATCCCACCGGTGGTTCGAAAATCTGAATAGTCGGTGGTCTGCTCCACCGGTCCCGCCTGCGACACGCGCCGCAGGATGCGGCCGGTGGCGGGGTCGACGAACCACTTCACTTCGTCCTTCTCGAGGCGCAGCACCAGGAGCTTCGTCTCGATCGCGCCGATCCTGACCCCCGGCGACATGGTCAGGGAGAGAGCCGGATCGTCCATCTTCTGGGAAAGGGCCAGGGCGCTCATTCGCAGGTCCCGCAGAGCCGTCTCCTTCTGGAGCACGGGCATGTCCATGGCCCCCATGGGCGAGGACATGAACGCATCCTCGGAAGTCACCACCCGCACGTAGACCACGCCCGAGATGGTGAGCGACTGGCTCTGGCGCAACGGGGCCCCTACCGAAGACCAGGCGTCAACGTCGATCGACTGCTCGCTTCCCGTGGGAGACTTCGTGAGCAGCGTGGCCTTCTCGCGAATGGCCTTGACCGCCTTCAGGCTCTCCGCTCCTCCGAGACTCTCCACGACCTTCGCGAACAGGGCCCTGGCTTCCGGTGGCGCGCCCTCCGCGAACACGGAGACCGAGCCCGGGGACAGAAGAAGGAGAAGACCGACGCGGGCGAAGATCGGGAGTCGCATGAATGAAGGAGCCTAGCGCCTTCTACTTCTTCGCGGGGGCCGTGGCCTTCCCGATGAGATCGAGGGACCGCGGGTTCGCAGCGTAGCCCTGGCGGTAGAGCGCGGCCTTGTCCGCGGGCAGGCGGTAGCCCGCGGCGATGAGCTCCTCGAGGCCGTCGTGGCCCGAGAAGAGACCCATCTCGAAAGCGGTCAGTCCGGCCGAGTTCTTCGCATCGACCCTGGCTCCCGCCTTGACGAGCAGCGCGATGGTTTCGCGGTCGCAGCCGCCCATGGCCGCCGCCATCAGCGGCGTGTTCATCTGGGCATCGGCCAGTTTCGGATCGGCGCCCCGCGCGAGCAGGGTCTTCAGGATCTCCTTCACCGCCGCGGGAGTGGGCCGCTGAACCGGGGAACAAGCACCCGCGCGGAAGAGAAAGCTGAGCGGCGAATCGCCGTCCTTGTCGGCGCGGCCGTTCGGGTCCATCCCCGCGTCGAGATACGCCTGAACCACCGCGGGATCGCGTTCGGTGAGGGCCCCGAAGAACGAGTTCACGTCGAAGGCCCTCTTCTTCGAGCGGAGGACGGCCAGGGCATCGGCCTCGCCCTGCGCGTTGCCGGCCGGGGACTTGGGGCGTTCGCCCTGGGCTGCCCGGCTCGAAGCCGGCGCCGGCGCCGCGCCCGACGGGCCGGTCTGCAGGCGCAGAAGGGCCCGGGCCGCCTTGTCGCGCACCCCGGCATCGGGGTCCTTCTCGCTCGCGGCCCGAAGGGCGGCCGCCGCACGCTCGGCCACGAGCTTCTTCCCCGCCGCGGGCGTCGCCTGGTTGCGATCTCCGATCTCACCAATGGCCTCCGCCGCATTCTCGCGGAGACTCTTGTCGGCCTCGCCGAGCGCACGCACGGCCACGTCGATCTGATCCGAGGCGAGACCGCGGGCCTCGCCGAGCGCGTAGACGATGGCGCGCCGTATCGACGGGTCGGGGTGCTTCTCGAACCGCGCGGCCTCCGGCGCCCAGGTCGCGACATCACCGGCGCTCGACGCGGTGCGGCCCATCAGGAAGAGGACTTCGCCCAGCACCTTCGGATCGGGCGAGGCAAGCTGCTCCACCAGCAGCTTCGCCCAGCCCTCGGGGCGCGGATCGAAAAGGGCCATCGCCTTGAGGGGAATGTCGTTTCTCTGACGGAAGTCCACGGCCGCGACGCGGAGCGCCTTCAGCAGGGAACGGTCACGCGTGTCCTTGACCAGCCGTTGCAGAGCGGTCTCGCCGATCTCCACGTTGTTCCGGCTCGCATCGCGCGTCTTGTAGTCGGAGGAAGCGAGGCCCTGGAACTGACCCTCGATGTAGTCAAGGATGGGATCGACGAGCCGGGACGCCGGCGCCTGTCCGACCAGGCTGCGCGCGGCCAGAAAACGATCGGTGAGGCCTCCTTCCTCGAGCACGCGCATCCGCGCCCGCCCCAGCTCCTTCTCGCCGACCTTGAGCGCCTTCTCCAGAGCCTCGGCGGCCTGGGCCACAACCGACGGCCGCGGATCGTCGAGCGCCTTCATCAACGCCTGGCGCGCCGGCTCCGCCTCCTTGTCATAGGTGCCGAGCGACCTAGCGGACGCCGCGCGCACGCGCTCATCCACGTCGGAAAGCCCCTGCACGAGAAGGGCGGCGCCTTCCGGCCGCTTCCAGCTCGAAAGGGACTCCACCGCGGAGAGGCGCTTCTCCGCATCCTTGCTCTTGATGTCCTTCGCCGCGCGCTCCGTGACCTCGCGACCCATCTTGTCGAGCCGGCTTTCCTGCGGCGCGGCCGACGACAACGCCAAAGTAAGAAGTACCAAAGTGAGCAGCCGCAACGTCACACCTCCAGTGAAACAAGGATACCCGCCGAGTTCGTGCGCGAACCAAGCGACACAATCGGCTGCCATCGGGTCCCCTCCTGCCGGCCTACGACGACGTGCCTACCGGAACCGATTGGACCCGAATCTGGAGCGGGGCCGAGGGCAGTGGTCCCGGTTGACGCGCGGGGGCCGGGCCGGGGCCGACGTTGCGCCCTGAGGCGGGGTTGGATCGTGCAGGACTACGGCGAACGAGGGCCCCCGATCCACAGCAAGGGGTTCGCATCGTGCCTCCGCTTGCCGTTCCGCAGCGGGAACACCGCCGCCCCCCCG
>JAIBCN010000218.1 GCA_019694155.1 Vicinamibacteria bacterium
CATCGCCAAGCCCATGACGCGCGCGTTGCAGAGGGCGGCACTTTCCTCCGGCCGCGAGCGCACCGCCGCGATCATGCACGACATCGAGGACTATCACATCGAGCCCGAACAGGCGGCCGCGATCGCGAATGAGGCCCGCGTGAAGCTCCTCGTCTTCTATCACCTGCTGCCCGCTCCGGACGGTCTGCTGCCCCGGAGGCTGTTCGCCCAGGGCTTGAATGCGGCCCGCAAGGGCGAGTGGACGATCGCCGATGACGGCAGTCTCTACACCCTGCCGATCGGTTCGGGGGAGGTGCGCGAGGGCCGAATCCCCAGGTAACACCGCGCGGCCCAGGGGCGGCCCGCCCTCCCCTCGGGAGCCGGCCGCCCTGGACGCCCGAACAGGACTCGATGCCACCGGTACAATCGAAGCCCCAAACGCCACAGATTGCTGGAGACACCCCTTGACCCCTCTGCTTCTCGCACTCGCACTCGCCGCCGCCGACACCCCTCAGCCCGCCGAGGCCCACGCGCGGGCCAACCAGGCCGCCCTCGTGCGTGAACTGGTGGAGGCGCTTTCGATCCCCGACGTCGCCGCCGACAAAGTGAACATCCGCCGCAAGGCCGAGTTCCTCCGCGGACGATTCGTGGCGAGAGGCTTCACCGCCGAGATCCTCGAAACGGTGGGCAATCCCCTGGTCTTCGCCGAGATGAAGGCGGCGGGCGCCACGCGCACTCTCCTCCTCTATGCACACTATGACGGACAGCCGGTCGACCCGAAGGGCTGGAAACAGGAAAGCCCCTTCAAGCCCATTCTTCGGAACGGCAAGATGGACGATGGCGCGGCCGAGATCCCCGGCCTCGGCGCGCTCACGAAGTACGAAGACGACTGGCGCATCTACGCGCGCTCGGCCTCGGACGACACTTCGCCCATCATCGCCATCCTCGCGGCCATCGACGCCATGAAGGCGGCGAAGACGATGCCCGCCTGGAACCTCAAGGTCATCCTCGACGGCGAAGAGGAAGCCGGCTCGCCGAGCCTCGTCCCCGCGATCTCGAGCTATCGAAACAAGCTGACCGCGGATCTGATGCTGATTCTCGACGGACCCATTCATCCCACGCTCCGCCCCACCCTGGTGTTCGGCGCTCGTGGAAACCTCACCGCCGAGGTCACGGTCTACGGACCGAAGATGGGCCTTCACTCCGGCCACTACGGCAACTGGGTCCCGAACCCCGGCATGCGCCTCGCCCAGCTCCTCGCCTCGATGAAGGGCGAGGACGGACGCGTGAAGATCGCCGGTTACTACGACGGCATCACGCTTTCCGCGGAGGACCGCAAGGCTCTCGCTTCCGTGCCCGACGACGAGGCCGGCCTCATCAAGCTCTTCTCCATCGGCTCGGTCGACAAGGTCGGGGCTTCGCTCCAGGAGGCCCTGCAGTATCCATCGCTCAACGTGCGCGGGCTGTCGAGCTCGTACGTGGGCGCGCTCGCCCGCACCATCATCCCCGACTCGGCCACCGCCGCCATCGACATGCGGCTCGTGAAGGAGACGAAGGGGGCGGACATCCAGGCGAAGTTCCTGAAGCACGTCGAGTCGCAGGGCTTCTTCGTGGTGCAAAACCGCGACGCGACAGACGAGGAACGGCTCACCCACCCGAAGACCGCGCGCATCGACTTCCGCGGGGAGACGAACGCTTACCGCACCGACCCATCCGACCCGAACGCGGTGAAGCTCACGAAGGCCCTCAAAGACGCGTTCGGCGTCGATCCCGTGCGCATCCGCACGAGCGGCGGCACCGTGCCCATCGCCCCCTTCATCGATGCTCTCGGGTTCCCCGCGGTCTCCGTGCCCACCGTGAACTTCGACAATAACCAGCACGGTGAGAACGAGAACCTGCGACTCGGGCACTTCTTCCGCTCGGTGGGAATCCTCACCGCCGCGATGAGGCTCGAGCCGTAGCGAAGGCCGGGCGGCCGCTTCGTCACTTCCTCTCGCGGAGGATTTCTTCGGCCTTCGCGAGATTCGCTGCCGCTTCCTCGAACCCCGGTTTGGCCGCCAGGGCCTTCCGGAAGTGCCCGATCCCGTCTTCGACCCGACCGGCGGAGGCCAGGAGGATTCCCAGGTTGTTGTGGGACACGGCGTCTTCCGGCTCGAGGCGAATGGCTTCTTCGAACTCCACGATCGCCTGGTCGGCGCGGCCCACTGAAGCGAGGGCAATGCCGAGACTCTGGTGTGGCGCCGAGTCCTCGGGGTCGAGGTCGATCGAGCGCCGGAACTCGAGCATGGCTTCGTCCATCCTCCCGCGCCGCGCGAATTCCTGACCGAGGTTGTTGCGGGCGGCGGCGTTCCCGGGATCTGCGGCAATCGCCGCTTCGAACTGCGGCAGCGCTCCATCGTGGTCGCCCCGTTCGGCCAGAAGGGCGCCAAGGTTCGACGCGGCCGCGGACTGGTTCGGATCGAGCGCGAGCGAAGCCTGGAACTGCTCGATCGCCTCGTCGGATCGCCCCGCGCTCCTCAGGGCTTCGCCGAGGTTGAAGCGGGTCAGCGCCTTCATCGCCGGAATCGATTGCATGGGCCAGTTGCAGAAGAGCAATGCGAGGGCGAGCACGGCGCCGCCGCGCAGCCTCTCGACCGCGGACGCGTCACGCCACCAGCGCCTCGACTGGGTGAGGCCTGCCGCTCCGAACACTGCGAGCATGGGCGCGAGGGGAAGACGGTACCGGGCCACGACGTAGAACGCCATCAGACTGAGGATGTAGGTCACCATCAGCGCGTGGAAGATCCATAGCTCAAGAAGCCGCGCTCGAGTGATCCACAGGCCGAAAAGGCCCAGCGGCGCAAGGATGCCGAAGGGCAGAGCGGCGTCGGCGATACGGAGGGGAAGAGACCATTCGGCGTGGGAGTAGAGGTCTTCGGTGTCGGGTGACTCGACGGTGTTCCAGAGGAGGGCGAGCTTGCGAAAGGAAAGCTCGAGCCAGTCCCCGGGATGGGCGGTCGCCCAGGCGAGAGCCTGGCGCGTCCAGTAGCTCGATACTTCGCCCGGGCCGAGTTCCCGGCCCAGGGCGGCCCGCGCGAGCAGCGCCGCGTCCTGCTGTTCGAGCGCGGCGTTGCCTCGTCCTTTCCGCAGAGGCGTGTACGTCCCCGTCGCGCCCTCGTGGTTGCCGATGTACAGGTTGGCGCCGAGTTGCGATGTCGTGAGGTACATGCCTCCCCCGAAGGCGTAGTTGCGCGCGGCCACAGGCCCGAGAACGAGGCCAAGACCGAGGAGAAATGCGGGGAGCGTCGTCCTCCGGTCGACGGGGCGCAACGCGAGCCAGATCAGGAGAAGAGGCGCCCACAGCAGGGCGTTCTCACGCGTGAGGATGAGCCCGGCGAGCACCGCTCCCGATGCCAGAGCGCGGAGGCCGGTGGGCCGGGCCAGCAGGAGGGCCACGAACCAGAGGACGCACGCGGCGAGAAGAACATCCAGCGAGGCCTTCTGAAGAAGGCCGTCGAAGAAGATCGAGGGAGCATGGAAGGCGAGAAGCGCCCCCGCCGCCAGGCCCGCCTTCCTTCCGAAGAGCTCGCGTGCGGCAAGCGCCGCAACGACGGCGGCCAAAGCGCCGACGAACGCCTGCGCGATCCGCACCGTCGCGAGGTCGTCGCCGACGAAGCGATACAAGACGCCCAGCAGGTACGGGTAGAGCGGCGCCTGGTAGAAGACGCCCTGTCCCAGCCAGTCGCCCACCGCGATCCTTCGCGCCCACGCGTCGTAGACCGCGGCATCCCCCAGGAGAACCGTGCCGAAAGGAGACGCCTCCAGGGCGGCGGCGTGCCAGAGTCTCAGGCTCAGAGCGACCGCGAACAAAGCCGCGGCCGCGGGCCAGAACGGCCTTTCGTCTCTCACCACCCCGACACGCGCCTTTCCAGCCTCCCGCATGGCGGGACGCTATGACGAGCGATCGTTGAAAGCCAAGGCCGGTCGAGCAGTCGCGGGCTCCGGGGAATCTCCCTATGATCCCGCGCGTGGCACCCTTGCTCAGGCGCGCCCTCGAGGCGGAGGCCGCGTCTTTCCTGGAGGCGCTGGCCCGAGGAGAAACCAATCTCGACTGGAGCTCGATCCGCGAGCTCGCCGTCCCCGCATTGGCCGTAACCCTCTACTTCGAGGGCCCGATCGAGGACTACGCGGCTGGGGTGGAGTCCTGCCTGGCGTCGTTCCTCGCCGACTGGGGCGGGAAACTCACTTGGTACGCTGACGAAGACCTCGGCCGCTTTCGGCCCGCCACCTCGAGACGCCTCACCCGGCCCATCGAGCGCCTGCGGCGTCGCGACAAGCCCATGCCCTTCTACGCCTGGACCATGAGCGCGGGCGAGACGTTCGAATCACCGAGCGCCCTCGGCTTTCAGGCGCATGTGCGAGGCGGCGACCTCGCGGCGCTTTCCTTCATCCGCGCCTCTTTTCCGCGCGAGGCTTTCACGGGGGATGCGGGCGCCGGGCAATTCGTCGAGCTCGTGGCCCGGTGGTCCGCGATGCTGCCTCTCGCCCACGGATATGCCGGGCCCGCCCTCAACCAGTCGGAGTCCGATGGCCAGATGCGAAGCTGGATCCTGCCCGGAATCAGCCGCCGATTTCCGGGATTCGAGATCGATGATTGCGGCGGCACGGCCCTTCGGGGCCGCGAGGCCATCAAGGGCGTCAACTGGCTGACCCTCGTCGGCGATCGGTTCCTCGAGCGTCTGGGCGGCATTGCTTCCCTGCGCTCCCGGCTCGAACCCGCGATCCAGATTCGCCTCATCGAGGGCCGCGGCGCTCTCTTCCGCCTGGGTCCCAGGCCCGAGGAAGGCGACCTCGCCCGGGGCGAGGACCTTCCGCTCCACCGCGCCCTCGCGCGGACCTTCGCTCCCATTCGCATGGTGGAGCACCCGGCCCTCGGTCCCGCCGAGTACGGGTCCTTCGGTCCCGAAGGCACCGCCCGCTGGCTACGCCGCTTCGACTGAATCCTCGGGGGCCTTGCCCGCGCTCGTATACTTTCCGCGTCGTCACATCATCAGCCGCAAGGAGAGTCGATGGACTACCCGATCTGGGACCTGTCTTTGGGCGGTGGAGTGTTAATCGCCCTGGTGGCTGTTACACATGTGTGGGTCTCCCACTTCGCGGTAGGCGGCGGGCTCGCCATCGCGATCGTGGAGACGCTGGGAGTGCGCCGGAACGACCCCGCCCTGCGCAACCTCGCGAGGCGCAGCTCGCAGATCCTCATCCTGGTGTCCACGGTGTTCGGCGCGATATCGGGCGTCGGCATCTGGGTCACCATCGGCCTGGTGCAGCCCGCCGCCACCTCGTCGCTCATCCACAACTTCGTCTGGGGCTGGGCCGCCGAATGGGGATTCTTCATCCTCGAGGTCGCGACGGCGCTCCTCTACTACGCCACCTGGGACAAGGTCCGCCCGCGCACGCATCTGCTGCTCATCTGGCTCTATTTCTTCGCGGCGTACATGTCCCTCGTCATCATCCAGGGAATCATCTCGTTCATGCTGACTCCCGGGAAGTGGGTCGAAACCGGCTCCTTCTGGGATGCGATCTTCAACCCGACCTACTTCCCCGGCCTCGTCATGCGCACCGGCATCTGCCTGCTCCTCGCCGGCGCCTACATGGTCTTTGCCGCGCTGCGCGAGCCCGACGGGGCGGCGCGCGCGGGCCTCGTGCGCATGATGGCCGCGTTCCAGATCACCGGTGGGATCGTGGCCTACGGTGGCTATCGCTTTTGGGAGGCCGCCCTTCCCGAGCCGGTCCGGGCGGTCTTCCTGGGAGCCTCTCCTCTGGTGGCCGCGCTCGCCTCCGCCCGGGGGCGGGCGCTCTGGTCTCTGGCCGCCTTCATGCTGATCGCGGTGTTCGCATTTCTCCTGCCTCGCGCCCAGCGCTGGCCCATCGCCCTCGCGGGCCTCCTGGCGGCGTTCAGCTTCTTCGGCGCCGAAGAACGCGTCCGCGAAGGCGCGAGGAAGCCCTTCGTGATCCGCGACTTCATGTTCTCGAACGGAATCCTGATCAGCGAGATCAAGGATCTCAACGAGCGCGGCGTCCTCTCCAAGGCCAGATGGGCGGCGCGAGAAAGCGACGGAACCCCGGTTTCCATGGGCCGGGCGGTCTACCGGGCCCAGTGTCAGGCCTGTCACACCGTGGACGGGTACCTGTCAATGCGAAAGCTCGTGGCGGCCCCCGATGCAGACACCCTGGGCCTCATTCTCGAAGTGCTGCATGGCCAGGGCGAGGGTTACACCTCGGGTCAGAACACGCAGGGCGGCCACGTCGCCACCCAGAAGCTCGACTATCCGGCGATGCCGCCTCTCGTGGGAACCGCTCAGGAGATAGAGGCCCTCAAGGCGTACCTCCTGAGTCTCCAGATCCCGGTCAAGGAGGCCGCCAATGCCCGCTAGCCTCATTCCCGCCCTCGATCCCGCGGCCCTGCCCGGACCGCCCTGGCTCTTCCATGTCCTGTGGGTGATCACGTTCCTCGTGCACCTGGTTTTCGTGAACATGGTGATGGGCGGGTCGGTGCTCGCGGCTCTCGTGGGGAACCGCCGCGCTGGAGCGCGCGAGATCCAGGCCTTCTTCGTGGAAGTCAACGGCTGGGCCATCTCGTTCGCCATCACTTTCGGCATCGCCCCTCTGCTCTTCATGCAGGTCCTCTTCGGCCGGTTCTTCTACACCGCGACCATCCTCGTGGCCTGGTGGTGGTTCGGGATGCTGGGCCTCCTCACCATCGGCTACTACCTGAACTACATCGCGAAGGCGCGCCTCGCGGCGGTCCGGGGCGCGCGGCTGATCCTGATCCTGGAGGCGGTGTGCTTCCTGAAGATTGCCGCCATTCAAGTCGCGATCAACGTCCTGCACCTGCAACCGGGCCGCTGGGAGTCGGTCGCGCAGCAGACCTGGGCCGCCCTCCTCGATCCCACCTTCGCGCCGCGCCTTCTCCATTTCGTCCTCGCGGCCATCGCGATGGCGGGAGCGGTTCTCGCCTTCGTGGCCACCCGCCGCGCTGCGGCGATGGACGACCGCGAGGCCTGCCTGGGCATGGCCCGGTTCGGCCTGCGCGCGGCCTTTGCGGCGAGCGCCCTCGAACTCGTGGACGGATTCTGGCTCCTGCTGGCCCTGCCCCGCGATGTGCTGACCGCCTTCATGCGCGGAGGTGCGGCCACCATGATCCCTCTGACCGCGGGAATCCTCCTCGGAGTGCTTCTTCTCATGGTGCTGTCCCGGATCACCGATCCTCTCGCCCAGACGAAGGATGTCCGGCGGGTCGCGGAGCTTCTGGTGGGTGCGGTGGTCTTCATGGTGTTGACGCGCCATCAGCTTCGAGGCATCTACCTCGCGCCCTGGCGAGGCGATGAGCGCGTGACCGTCGCGACCCAGTGGGGCCCGCTCGCTCTGTTCCTCGCGGTGTTCGTGCTCTGCGTCGGCCTGACCGTCTACGCGATCGTGCGCTCGGTCAGGGACAGGCCCGGGCCCGGAGAAGCCGCCGCCTGAGCCCGCACTCCTGACCCTGGTCCCCTGGCACGCCGGTTGCTGCCCAGGGGAGGGCATGAGTGATCGCACGCAAATTCTCGTACGCGAAGCCGCCATCGCCGGGGTGAGCGCAGCCTTCGCCTCTCTCGGGCGCGTCTTCATCTGCGTCGACAACGGGTTCCGCGTGGTGCACGCCTCCTCGCTGCTCGATCGCCTCATCGGCGCGGGCGCCTCGGAAGACGCAGCGGGCCGGCCGCTCGCCGATCTCCTGGGCGCGGATCTCTTCGGCCCGGCCGGGACGCTGCGCCAGCTGCTGCTCGCGGGAGAGCGCCGAGAGGGCTGGCGTTCCATGCTCACGGTGGGCTCCGAGCGGCCGCGCCTCGTCTCCCTGACCGCGGCGCCCTTCCAGTCGGAGCCGGGCTCGCCCTGTGATCCCCGCGTGGCCTACATCGTGGTGCTGCGGCCCGCGGAGGAAGACCAGACCTCGCTCGGCGTCAGTTCCCCGTTCCCCGGTCTCATCGGCCGTTCCTCGGCCATGGAGCGGATCCTGCGCCTCGTCGAGAACCTCGAGCAGAGCGAGGCCACCGTCCTGCTCACGGGCGAGAGCGGCACGGGCAAGGAGATCCTGGCCCGAACCATCCACGCTCACTCCCCGCGCCGGAACGGCCCCTTCGTTCCCGTGAACTGCGGCGCCCTGCCCGGCGAACTTCTGGAAAGCGAGCTCTTCGGCCATGTGCGCGGCGCCTTCACCGGCGCGGTCCGCGAGCGCATCGGCCGCTTCGACCTCGCCGCCGGGGGCACGCTGTTCCTCGACGAAGTGGGGGACGTGCCGCTTCATCTGCAGGTGAAGCTGTTGCGCGTCCTCCAGGAGAAGACGTTCGAACCGGTGGGTCAGAGCAAGTCCCGCAGCGCGGACGCGAGAATCATCGCCGCCACCAATCTCGACCTGCGGCGCGCGGTTCAGGAGGGACGATTCCGCGAAGACCTCTTCTACCGCCTCCGCGTCGTGCCTATCGAGATCTCGCCCCTGCGCGAGAGGCGCGCCGACATCGAACCGCTCGCGACCCATCTCCTCGCGCGCGTGGCCGCTCGCCAGGGACGGGCCCTGCGCTTCTCTCCGGAGGCCCTCCGCGCCCTGCTCGACTATGCGTGGCCGGGCAACGTCCGCGAACTCGAGAACGCGCTCGAGTACGCGGTCGCCGTGTGCAAGGGGCAGACCATGCTCCTCGAGGACCTGCCGATCGAACTGCAGCCCTCCGAGGCTCCCCCCGCGAACGAGTCCCCGCTCGCCGCCCCGGCGCCCGCGCCGGCTCCGGCGGCGCCCGGCCCGGATGCGCGAGAGCTGACGCGGGCGCTCGAAGCGCATCGCTGGCGCCGCGTCGAAGCGGCACGCGCTCTCGGCATCAGCCGGGCGACGCTCTGGCGACGGATGCGGGAAGCGGGTCTCTCCAGCCGGTAAACGTTTCGTCTCACGCAACGCAACGTCGCAACGTTTGCGCTCGCGGAATCGTCGCCACGCCCCGAGGTTTCTACCCCAAGTCATTCAAATCGATCAAGCCGGAGGGTGGCATGGGCGTTGCTCGATGTTGCAACGCGCCTCGCCCTTCGTTCTCGGTGGCTTAAGCGCACGGAACACATGAAGACGGTCCCTTCGAAGCCCGCCCGGCCCTACATGAACCCGTACCTCGCGGGCGTCGGGCTCGGCCTGGTGCTTCTCATCTCCTTCGTCGTCATGGGCCGCGGCCTGGGCGCCTCCGGAGCCTTCTCCACTACGGTTGCCTGGATCCTGAGCCTGGCCGCGCCCGGATACGTGGAGTCCAACGGGTTCCTCGGCCCCTACCTGGGCGACGGCTCCGCCCATCCCCTCAAGACCTGGCTCGTTCTCGAAGTGGTCGGCCTCTTCATCGGCGCGGCCCTCTCCGGCCTCCTCGCGGGGCGGACCAGCCTCACCATCGAGAAGGGGCCGAGAGCAACCAGGGGCACGCGTCTGGGCCTCGCCTTCGCGGGGGGAATGCTCATGGCGATCGGCGCCGACCTCGCCCGCGGCTGCACCAGCGGCCAGGCCCTTACCGGGGGCGCGCTGCTCAACGCGGGGAGCTGGGCCTTCATGATCTGCGTCTTCGCCGGCGCCTATGCCGTGGCCTACTTCGTCAGGGCGGAATGGGTATGACCGCTCCCTTCTACACAGCCGGTCTGTTCGGGGAGGAGACGAGCCTGCTCGTCGCTGTGTTCATCGGAATCGGCTTCGGGTTCTTCCTCGAACGCGCGGGATTTGGCAGCGCGCGCAAGCTCGTGGCCCAGTTCTACCTGACCGATCTCGCGGTCTTCAAGGTGATGTTCACGGCCATCGTCACCGCGATGACCGGCGTCATCATCCTCGGCTCCTTCAACCTGCTCGACCTTTCCGAGGTCTATCTCGCCCCCACCTACTGGGGTCCCCAGATCGTCGGAGGTCTGCTCCTTGGCGCCGGATTCGTCATCGGCGGTTACTGTCCCGGCACGTCGATCGCCGCCGTCGCCACGGGCCGCGTCGACGGTCTCGTGTGCGCCCTCGGGATCGGAGCCGGTACCCTGGCTTTCTCCGCCGCTTTTCCGCAGCTCGAGAGCTTCTATCTCTCGGGCAGCGCCGGGGAGATCACACTCCCACAACTGCTCGATCTACCCGCCGGACTTGTGGCTTCAGGCGTCGTCGTCATGGCGATCGCCGGGTTTTACGGAGCCTCGAGGATCGAGCGGCACTTCGCCGATTCCTCTCACGCACCACAGCAGGATGTCAGTTAGTCCCGAGTCATCAGTCACTCCTGACAGAAACTGACAAACAACTAACAGGAGCTTCATGCTCCCGGGCGGTGGTATTGTGTCAGATGCAGCGCGTCTGACCGCGTCCTAACAGACTAACTCTAATCAGCTGTGCGCGCATCCATAGTTCAGGTCAGGTCGGCTCGCTCGCGCCCGCACCGTTTGCACACCGCGGCGCACGCACTGCGGCAGTCCGCGTCCCCCATCGCGGGAAACCCAGCAAATGTCGGGACGGCAGGCAAGGCACGCGAATTGCACTGCGACAAGCGGCGCCGGTCACTCGAAGGCGCTGATCGGACAACTCGTGAGCCAGGCACTCCGCCTCGACGACGGGCCGATCGAAACTCGAAAGGAGGCGCGCATGTCACTAGGTCCCTTGAACACACGCCGAGCGTGGCCAGCCTCGCTGGCCATCACGCTCATGGCACTCATCCTTGGCGGCTTCGGGTGCTCGGGCGATGCCGGCACCACCGGCTACGACAACCCCGTTTCCACCACCCTGGCCCCGCCGATCATCGACGCGAAGACCCTCATCACGTGGGCGGATGAAGGGAAGATCAACGCTCCCTTCGGCTCCGCCGACCGCGTGGTGGTGGTGTCCGTGGCCACACGGGCCAACTTCACCTCGACCACCAAGAAGCACATTCCCGACTCCGTGCTCCTCGACTACAGCGCGGAACTCACCATGACCCGCGAGGAAGGGCTTGGACCCTCGGGAACCATGATGCTCGCCGGGCCTCAGATGGACGCTCTGGTGAAGCGGCTTGGCATCGATGACCGCACGACCATCGTGCTCACGGTACCCAGGGCCTCGAGCGACAGCGACATGTATCAGCTGTCAGTGGCCTACTGGACCTTCCGCTACTGGGGCTTCGCGCGGTCCCGCGTGAAGATCCTGAATGGCGGCGACGATGCGTGGGAGGTCGCCGGACAGGCGCTCACCGATGCCATTGTCTCCGTGCCGCCTTCCTCCTACAACTTGACCAGCAACAAGGCGACCAAGGCCTTGTTCCGATATTCGGTCGGCGAGATGCTGACCCTGATCGACTCGGTGAACCAGAACCCGGCGCAGCGCGCGGGCCTGCAGATGCTCGATGTCCGCGGCTTCACGACGAGCCCCTACGTCGCCAATGCGTTCCGGGGCAGCGGCGGCTACCAGTTCATCCTCGATCGCGTGAACGGCGAAGCGGGAAGGAACCGGCTCTATCCGGACAAGCAGACGCTGATGGCTCGCATGGCGTCGATTCCCGTCCTCGACGGCACGGTCAACGCCTTCATGTCGCCCACCAAGAAGACAGTCGTGATGTGCGGCAGTTCCACCAGCGCGTCGCCGAGCTTCGTGCTCTTCGACGCCGTGCTCGAGGTACCGGAGGGCGACATCGCGATGTACGACGGCTCGTCCAGCCAGTGGAACAACTACAGCTTCGCCAAGATCCGGGCCGCGGGAGCAACCGAGTCGCAGGCCAATGCCTGGGCCTTCGACGCCCTCACCCCCGGCACCGCGCTCTTCCGGAGCGTGGGCGTCCTTCCCTCCCCCGTCGCGGGTGAAAACCCGTTCATGCCGGGGAACTTCATCTACCTGCCGTCGCAGACGGAGGTGAACCAGATCGAAGCGAACGACAGCAAGTACATATCCGCCACGGGCGGCGGCACCACCCCCACCACTCCGGGCTCGCCCAAGCCCCCCGGCAGCGGGTGCTAGCCATGCCAGCCAATCAAGCGCATGAGCCTTCGGCAAGGAGAATCTCGATGAACAAGCCACTGACGTCCGGTTTCGTGCTCACCTTCGGCGCTTCGCTGCTCCTGTTCGCCGCATCGGCGTCCGCCCAGAGCAAGATGAGCTCACCGCCCTGGGGCGACAGCGGCGGCCCCAAGGTGACATTCGGCGAGCAGGACAAAGGCGTCCTGCAGGTCGACTACAAGGGCCAGTTCCGCGCCACCCTCCGCGACCTTGGATCTGGCGCCGGCGACTCCGACACCACTACGAGCTTCGGATTCCGTCGCAATCGAATCGCTCTCCGCGGCGCGTGGGGCGACAAGTTCAGCGTCTACGTCCAGACGGAGTTCGCGGGCGATTCGAACATCGGCGCCATCGACGTGAGCAGCTCGAACTCCGGGGCGGACTTCCAGCTCCTGGACGCGGTGATGCGCTTCGACCTGCACCCCGGCTTCAAGATCAACGTCGGCAAGTTCAAGTACAACCTGTCGCGCGAGAACCTGGAAGCCTGCGAAGACCCTCTGACCCTCGACCGGTCGCTCTTCATCAGGGCGCCCTACGTGGGCACCCGCGACAACGGCGTCGCGATCTGGGGCAACCTGTTCAACGATCGGTTCCAGTATCGCGCCGATGCGATGGAAGGACGTCCGGCGGCCTCGGGAGAAGCCACCCCGGCCTCGAACTTCCGCTACTCCGGCCGCGCCCATGTGACCCTGCTGGACGCGGAGAACGGCTACGGCTACAAGGGAACCTACCTTGGCGAGAAGAAGGTGTTCACCGTCGGCGGCGCCTACCAGATCGAGAAGAAGGCGACCTACACCGACACCGTGACCCTGATCCGGCCCAAGGACTACAAGGCCTGGACGGTGGACGGCTTCTTCGAATATCCGTTCAAGAGCATGGGGACGCTGACGCTGTCGGGAGCCTACGAGAAGATCGATCTCGACGGCGCCTACGCGGGCGCCAACCCGGACAGCGGAGCGTTGGGCCTCACGGGTGAGAAGAACGGCTGGTACGGCAAGGCCGGCTACCTGGTGAAGGACAGCAACCTGCAGTTCTTCGGCCGCTACGAGAAGTGGCGCTTCGCTTCGCTGAACGACACCATCGACGAGATCGTCGACTGGTACGGCGGGGGTGCTAACTACTACGTGTGGGGACAGAGCCTGAAGCTCAGCGCCGAGTTCAGCCACACGAAGTTCGACAAGGCGTCGCACAAGGACTTCAACACCTTCGTGACGCAGATCCAGCTCGTCTTCTAGGACAACAAGAGGAACCATCATGCTCAATCGTCTGACGTTCGCACTCGGACTCGGCCTCTTCGCAGCGATGACGCTCGCCGCGCCTCCCGCGCCTCGGGCCGATGAGAAAGCGGCCGCTGCAGCCAAGGCCGCGCCGATCACCGGCACCATCAAGTCCATCACGGGGGTGAAGGTGGAGATCACAGTGGAAGGCGAGAAGCCTTCCTGGGTGAAGAAGGGCGCCGGCATCAAGCTGCCCGACATCAAGGGCGGCCTCGGCAAGATCGTGGACGTCACCGCGACCACCGTGGTGTTCAACACCAAGAAGGCCTCCGAACTCAAGGTCGGCGGCAAGGTCGTGGTCGAGAAGGGACCGCCCGCTCCCGCGGGCTGCTGACAGACACTCCGAGGAGGAGCCACCCATGAAAGTCGAGCAGGCGTCATGACCGGCTTCTCCCGGAGACGTTTTCTCGGAACCGCTGCCGCGGCGGGCGCCTCCGCCGCCGCGGCCGGCGCGGCTCCAGGGGCCGCAACCGCCCATCCTCCGGGCCGGCACGCGGGCGAACGCGTCGAGAAGATCGCGACCTACTGCGAGATGTGCTTCTGGCGCTGCGGCGTGCTGGCCTCGGTGTCGGAGGGCAAGGTCGTCCGGATCGAAGGCAATCCCGATCATCCGCTCACTCAGGGCCGGCTTTGCGCCCGCGGAAACGCGGGCACTCACCTGCTCTACGACCCCGACCGTTTGAAGTACCCGCTGCTGCGCACGGGCAAGCGGGGCGAGGGCCAGTTCAAGCGCGCGAGCTGGGACGAAGCGCTCGACTTCCTGGCCATGAAGCTCGAGGCCATCAAAAAGAAGCACGGCCCCGAGGCCGTCGCGTTCTTCCCGCACGGCATCGGTTCGCGCTTCTTCGGCACGCTGCTCAAGGCGTACGGCACGCCCAACAGCGCCGAGCCCTCGTTCGCGCAATGCCGCGGCCCCCGTGACGTCGGCTATTCGCTCACCTTCGGCCAGGGCCTTGGTTCTCCGGAGCCCGTCGATCTCGAGGAAGCGAAGCTCATCGTTCTCATCGGCAGCCACCTCGGCGAGAACGTGTTCACCTCTCAGATCACCGCCTTCGCCACCGGCCTGTCACGCGGCGCGAAGCTGATCGCGGTGGACCCGCGGTTCTCCACGGCCGCCGCCAAGGCGGACTGGTGGCTCCCCATTCGCCCCGGCACCGACATCGCCCTGCTTCTCGCCTGGATGAACGTCCTCATCGCCGAGCGCCTGTACGACCGGCCCTACGTCGCGAAGCACGCCCAGGGCTTCGATCAGCTCGCAGCCCACGTGCGTGAATTCACACCGGAGTGGGCCGCGACGATCACGGAGCTGCCCGCGGATCGGATCCGCGAGACCGCGCGGGCCATGGGCGAGGCCAAGCCCGCGGTGGTCGTCCACCCCGGCCGTCACGTCACGTGGTACGGCGACGATACCCAGCGCGCCCGGGCCATGGCGATCCTGACCGCTCTGCTCGGCAGCTGGGGGCGAAAGGGCGGCATGTTCCTCCCCACCCGCATCGCCCAGGGCGGAATCGAGCTTCCGGACTTCCCGGAGGCTGCGCGCGGGCGAGCGGACGGCGCCGGCACGCGGTTTCCGCTGGCCTCCGAAGATCTAGGCGTCACGAATGGCCTCATCGATGCCACCCTCAGCGGGAACCCATACCCGATCAAGGGCTGGATCGTCTACGGCCAGAACGTGATCGAGAGCATTCCGCAGCCGCAGCGCACGCTCGAGGCGATCGCGAAGCTCGATCTGATGGTGGTGGTCGATGTCCTGCCCGTGGACCAGATCGACTACGCCGACGTCGTCCTGCCCGAAGCGACCTACCTCGAACGCTACGACCCGCCCCTCTTCGTAGGGTCAGTGAAGCGCCCCTTCGTCTCGATCCGGCAGCCGGTCATCGAGCCGCTCTACGAATCGAAGCCCGGCTGGTGGATCGCGAAGCAGCTCGCGAAGCGCCTCGGCCTCGAGGGCTTCTTCCCCTGGGACACCCCCGAACAGCATCTGGCCGCGATGGTCGAGCCCCTGGGCATCAACGCGCTGGAACTTCACAACCGCGGGGCCATCGCCTTCCCCGGCCGACCGTATCTCGAGGATCGCACGCCCGAAGACGAGCCGCTGTTCAACACCTCGAGCGGCAAGATCGAGCTCTTCTCGAAGGAACTCAAGGACCTGGGCTCCGATCCGCTCCCCCGCTACACGAACGTGACCGATCCCCCGAAGGGCTCCTTGCGGCTGATCTACGGCCGGGCCCCTGTCCACTCGTTCGCGCGCACCGAGAACAACGCGGCGCTCCACGCCCTGATGCCGGAGAACGAGGCCTGGATCCACACGAGAGCCGCCGCGGACCTTCAGCTTCACGATGGGGACCGCGTGGTCCTCGAGAACGACGAGAAGGTCCGCAGCCTGCCGGTTCGGCTGAAAGTCACAGAGGGCATCCGAAAGGACTGCGTGTATCTCGTGCACGGCTTCGGCCAGCGCTCGAAAGGCCTCCGGCGCGCCTCCGGCAAGGGCGCCTCGGATACATCGCTCATGTCGAAAGTGAAGGTGGATCCGCTGATGGGCGGCACCGGCATGCGCGTCAACTTCGTCCGGCCGGTGAAGGCATAGGAGGACGACATGCCCCGCTATGCCATGGTCACCGATCTCCGAAAGTGCGTAGGCTGCGAAGCCTGCACCGTCGCCTGCAACGCGGAGTGGGGCGTGCCCGCGGGCTTCGCGCGCACCCACGTGCGCAAGACTGAGATCTCAGGGACCTTCCCGAACCTCACCTCCGGCATCCACGTCGCCCAGTGCAACCAGTGCGACCGCCCGCCCTGCGCCGAAGCATGCCCCTCGGGAGCGACCCACCAGGGGGCCGACGGCATCGTCCGGGTGGACAAGGACCTGTGCATCGGGTGCGCCTTCTGCGTCGCCGCCTGCCCTTACGACGCTCGCTACATCAACCCGGCCACGAAGAAGGTCGACAAGTGCGACTTCTGCCTCTCGCGCGTCGAGCGCGGCGAGCCGCCGGTCTGTGTCGCAACCTGCACGGCGCACGCGAAGTACTTCGGCGATCTCGAGGATCGCACGAGCGAAGTGTTCCGGCTGGTCTATGCGGAGGGCGCAACGCGCATCGAGACGAAGGACGTCGCGGTGGGCCCCAACGTCTACTACCTCGGCAGGCCCGAGCCGTTGGCCCTCGTCGCGAAGAACTTCGCGCCGCGGCCACCGCGGCTGCCGGCCGCCGGAGAGGCCTGGCGTGTCGCGGTGCGCCCGCTCGTCCTGCTGGCCGTGGGCGCCACCTTCCTGGGCCAGGCCGTGGCCTTCTTCACGCAGCTCGCCAAGGGGGAGAACGACTTTGAGGATTGAGGCGATTCCCGTCCACGCCGTGCCCCTGAGCGCCGAGCAGGCGGGGGCAATGGCGCAGCTTCGAATCAAGAAGCACCACGTCGCGATCATGCTGCTCCACTGGTTCAACGCCATCGTCTGGCTGCTGGAGTTGCTGACCGGCCTCACTCTCATCTCTTCGGATTACTTCCGCGTGGTCCCGCTCTGGTACGTCTCGATCGCGCAGGGTGCGTTCGGGGGCCGGGCCAACATGCTGCAGTTCCACGTCGCGCTCGGTCTGGTCTGGATCGTCGTCTTCCTCGTCTACTTCACGTTCGGATATCGCACCTATCTTGGAGAAGTCCTCCACAAGGAGATCGCGCTCGACCGCGATGACTTCCGCTGGCTGATCGTGCGCACCCTGA
The DNA here is from genome assembly GCA_019694155.1 of Vicinamibacteria bacterium. GTDB lineage: Bacteria > Acidobacteriota > Vicinamibacteria > Fen-336 > JAGNNV01 > JAGNNV01. The sequence goes on from JAIBCN010000218.1 coordinate 16,990, forward strand.
GAATCCTGGGCCGAAGCAACGAGGCCCTCCCCCCGCAGGGGAGCTACAACGCGGGCCAGAAGCTGTTCGCATTCATGATCTACGCGATGATCCCGGTCGTCATGGTGAGCGGCGTCATCATGGCCTTCCGTCTCTTCAGCCCCGCCGCGGTGGGCTGGGCGATCGTGGCCCACTTCGCCGCGGTGGGCGCGGTGGTGTCAGGCCTGATGGTGCATGTGTACATGGGCGCCGTGTTCCCTGAAGAGAAGTCGGCCTTCTTCTCGATGATCACCGGGACGGTGGACGAGCTTTACGCCTACAGCCACCATTTCAAGTGGTGGCGGGAAGTGAAGGTCGCGCAGGCAGAGTGGGAGCAGAGACACGACCGCGAGCGCCAGCGCCCGGCCGATACCAGCGGAACGACTCAGGCCGTGAGCGGCTCCGATCCGGGCGGAAGCGAGGTCCCAGGACCGTAACCGTTTGATGGTCGCAACCGCAGGCTCACGCCTTCCGGCCGCGGCGCGGTCGTCCGCCGCAATGTTCGCCGTCTAGTTCGCGATGACGCTCCTCGGAGCGGGCCACGCAAGAGGTGCGCGGGAGCACTAACCCGCCGCAGATCTTGCTGGATATGTGACGCAGGCGACTCAATCCACAGCACTTGGCCGTGGCACTGGTCCTGCTATTCCATTCGTGCGTGAGGAGCCATTCTGCGATCCCGCGCACATTGTTCGTGCTCCTCCTCCTCGCCTCCGGCTGTGCCCGATCAGCGGGTCTTGTGGAAGCAGCGGCTGGGCAATGCGCGAGCTGCCACCAGGGCCTCGAACATGCGTCGCCCTCTCATGACGGGTGCGTTTCCTGCCACGGGGGAAACGAGAAGGCCGCCACCAAGGAGGCGGGACACCAGGGTCTCTACGGCCTGTCGAATCCCTCCTTCCCCGGCCGATGGGAGAAGGGGTGCGGGCCGTGCCACAAGCACCAGCTCGAGCGGATGAAGAGCAACCAGATGTTCACCAATACGGGAATGATCGGGCAGATCCAGGCGACCTGGGAAGGCGAGCGCCTCGGCGTCGTGTACTCGGCGACTGAGGCCTCGGCTTACGGCCCGGACGGCAAGCCGGTCGCTCACACTGCGGTCGGTCGGCTCGACAACGTCTCGGGCGATCTCTACCGGAAGTTCTGCGCGCGCTGCCACGTGGCGCGCCAGAACGAAGCGCTCGACGGAGCTGGTCATCCGGCCGGCTGCGCGGCATGTCACTACTCGTACGGCGATGGTGCGATTTACCGGGGCCGCGATCCGACCATGAAGGGCAAGAGCCCGAGCAGCGCCACCCACACCATGCAGGGCCTGCCCCCGATGCAGGCGTGCGCCCAGTGCCATCATCGCAGCGGGCGTCACGCTCTGTCGTATCAGGGCCTGTACGACGGGAACAACGGCCTCGTCCCAACAAAGAACGGAATGCCTGGTCCGGTCCCGGGAAGCGATGAACGCTCCTTCTCGCACGCCGCGGCCGATGTCCATTTCCTCGCGGGTATGGAGTGCATCGACTGTCACACCTCTCGCGAAGTCATGGGCGAGGGCTACGCCTCGAAGGACATGAGAGGACAGCTCGAGATCCGCTGTGAGGACTGTCATGGCGGCATCAACGCGCCGCCTCGGTTCGTCGCGGTCTCGCGCGAGAGTGACCTCCCTCTCATCGAGTCGCGCCAGTACGGCTTCCGCATCCGGCCCGGATTCAAGATGGCGCTCACCTCGAAGGACCGTCCTTACTCCAACGTGTTCGAGAGGGACGGCCAGGTGGTGCTCGCGACCAAGCGGGCCGGAAAGCTCCTGACGAGTCCCGTGATTACGGGCACGGCGGAGCATCGGGTGGCCGGGCACGAGAGGATGGAATGCTCCACCTGCCACTCGCGGAGTGTCGTCCAGTGCTACGGCTGTCACACCGCGTACGACAAGCGCAAGGCGGGCTGGGACTTCGTCGAGGGACGAGAGACTCCGGGAGAATTCAGCGAGACCGAGGACTATCGCACCCTCTACCCATTCCCGCTGGCCTTGAACGACCACGGCCGCATCTCTCCCGTGACCCCGGGCTGTCAGACCTTCGTGACCGTGATCGAGCCCGACGAAAGCCGTTCGAAGGACGAAACGGTGGCGAGCTACAAGGGAAAGCCTCAGCTTCGCTTCGCTCCCTTCTTCGGCCACAACACCGGCTCGCGCGCGGTCGGCTGCACGGAATGCCATGGGAACCCGGCGTTCCTTGGCTTCGGACAAGGCGTCCTCGAGAACGGGAGCATCAAAGGGACGCTGCTGTGCGAGAAGAATGACAAGAAGCCCCTCGACGGCTTCCTTGCCATGGAAGGCGGGCGCGTGGTGTCGCACGCCGCAATCACGCGAGCGGGCTCGCGTCCGCTCGAGCACGATGAAGTGCGCCGCGTCTTCGCCGTGAACCTGTGCCTGGTCTGTCACGAGACCGGCAAGGACCCGATCTATTTGAAGAAGCTCGACTATGCCGCACTACAGGATCCTCTTCATCGCCGCCTGCTGGCTGCTCGCTAGCCCGGCCGGGGCGGCGGACACCGGGGCCAACTGCCTCGGCTGTCATCCGAAGGCGCGCGCGGCGCTCACCGGGCCGATGTCGACCCGCGCTTCCGAGCGGGCCTTCGCGCATCGCGCCTTCGGCCAGGTGGAGGGTGACAGGTTTTTCGAAGCCTCCTGCAGCGGCTGTCATGTATCGGCCTGCAGCGACTGCCACGGCATCGAGCCCCACCGGGACGGAAGACCCAAGGACGAAGCCTGCCTCGGCTGTCATCGCGGCTACTTCGCGGGCTGGGACTTCTACGGCCGCGCGCCGCGCGAGGATCACGCGCGCTATCGGCGCGGAAAGGTCGAAAACGGCGAGCCACTGCTCAAGATGCTGCCCGACGTCCACCGCGAGCGAGGCATGACCTGCGCCGACTGCCATCCCATGAAGTCGCTGCACGGCGGCGATGGCGGGACAAGAACCTGCGTCGATTGTCATCCCAACCCATCGCGGGCGGTGCCGGAGCACTCGTTCGACGCCCACATGAAGAAGATGGAGTGCGTGGCCTGCCACGCGGCATGGGCGCCCCAGGAGTACGGAACGTTCCTGGTGCGACCGAAGACCTCCGAGCAGTTGGAGGCCTTCGGGGCCCTCCCCTCTCTCGGACCCTGGAAGAAGAGCGCGTATCTGCGCCGCCAGGATGCCCCGCCCCTCGGGCTGAACTCCCGCGGCAAAGTGTCGCCGATCCGGCCGCAGTTCATTCTCTTCGCGACCGATCCGAGCCGGGGCTGGGAGAACAGGCTGCTCGTCGCGGAGTGGAAGGCTTTCTCACCGCACACCATAAGGCGCGGCGCCGTGACCTGCAGCGGGTGTCACGAAGCCCCTCGCCGGTTCCTCCTGGAGAAAGACGCGGACCGCCTGCACCTGCTCGATCAGGACGGCCTCGCTCTGCGCTCATTCTGGAGCCAGGCTGGACAGCGCGTCATCAACGGGGCCTTCTTTCCCGAGGATCGCTACACGCTCATGAATCGCAAGACGCCCGAGTACGTGCGTCAGCACCTCAGACAATGGCAAAACCTGCTCGATCACGAAGGTCCGCCCTCAAAGCGGTAGTCCTCTCTCTGCTGGGAGGATTCGGCCTGTGGCGGTTCCTGACCCCGCGAGGGAGACGCTCGTCCCGCGAGGCGCTCAAGGTGGCGGCGGCGGACGTGCCGGGCGAGGGCGCGCTTGTGCTGCCACGCCATCGCTGCGCGGTGGTGAAGAACGGCGGGGAGGTCCAGGCGTTCGATCTCACCTGCCCTCACCTCGGCTGCACCGTGAAGGCGACCCCGGAAGGTTTCGCGTGCCCGTGCCACGGCAGCCGCTTCAAGAGCAATGGCGAGGTCGTGGCGGGGCCCGCGCCACGCGCGCTCAGGCGCCTCGAGGTCGCGGAGAGCGACGGCGTCCTCTCCATCGTCCGGGAGGAAGGCTGATGGTCACGGCACTCCTGAAGCACCTCTTCCCGCGACGGGTGCTCGAAGGCAATCTCAAGATCGGCTACACCTTTGGCCTCGGCGGGCTCGTCCTCACCACCTTCCTGCTCCTCGGCGGCAGCGGCTTCCTGCTGCTCTTCTACTACGCCCCCACGCCGGAGAGGGCGTACGCCTCGATCCAGTTCCTCGAGATGGATGTCTGGGGCGGCGGCTACCTGCGCAGTCTGCATCGACTCTCGTCTCATGCCCTGCTGATCCTCGTCGCGTTGCACTCGCTGCGGGTGGTCCTCACCGGCGCGTTCAGGCGAAAGGAGCGGTTGAACTGGATCGTCGGCTGCCTGCTCCTCTTCCTGTCCGTGTTCGCAGCGTACACCGGGTATCTCCTGCCCGCCGATCAGCTCGCCTACTGGGCCACCCAGACGGGGATGGAACTGCTGAAGGCGCTGCCCGGCGGCGGCGCTCTTCGCTCGCTGCTGGTGCCCGACACGGTCGGTGGGCCGCTGGCTCTGCTCCGCTTCTACGCCCTCCATGTCGTCCTCCTCCCGCTCGCCATGCTCGCACTGTCGATGCTCCACTTCTTCATCATCCGCAGGCAGCGCGGGCTCCTGCCCTATGGCGCCCCGGGCGGGTACGTGAGCAGCGAACCCCGCTTCTTCCGCCTCGTCACTCTGGGTTTCGCGGCGTGCTCGGTTGCACTGCTCCTCCTCGGAGTGTTCATTCCCGCACCCCTCGACCTTCCGGCCGATCCGGCGCACCCGCCGAATCCCGCCAAGTCCGCGTGGTTTCTGCTCTGGATCCAGGAGCTCGTGAGCTACTCCACGCGCGCGATCTACGGAGCGATTCTCCTCATCGCGGCGCTTGTCGCCCTGCCGTGGCTGCCCGTTCCCGAACTGGAGCGCGCGTCCTGGTTCCCTCGCGAGCAGCGCGCGGTCGCGATCCTGACGCTCGCGGCCTGCGGCCTCATCCTCGCCCTGACCGCGGTCGGGCTCTTCATGCGGGGGCCCAATTGGGGCTTCGTCTCGCCCTTCTGATCTCCGCCGCGCTGCTTCTTGCGGGCTGCGTCAAGGCGAGGAGTGCGGCCGAGGCGCGCGAAGGCTGCGCCTCCTGTCATGCGCCTCACTACACGGACGCCGGAGCCTGCGAGGATTGTCATCGAGGTGAACCATCGGCGGCGCGGACAGAACTGGCCCACGCACGGCTCCTGAGCGGCAAGGCCGCCGAGTATGGCCAGAGGAAGGGGCCGGCGGTGAGCGAAGGGCGGACACTCGTCGAGGGCGCTGGCTGTCGACGCTGCCACACGATAGGTGGAGAAGGAAGCCATCTGGCCACGAACCTCGACAGCGTGGTCTGGAAGAGGGAGCAGAGCGAGCTTCTGACCTCGATCACGCAGCCGGTCGACAACATGCCGGCGTTCGATTTCGACCGCGGCCAGGCCGAGGCGGTGATCGCGTTCCTGCTGGGCGGGGCGCGACCCGATGCGACCGACGACGCCTATCGCGTGCAGTTCGCGCGTGACGCCTCTCGATCGCCTTCGGCCTTCGAAGACAAGTGCGGGGGCTGCCACCGCCTCCTCACTTCACAGGGTCCGCGGGGCTTCGGCAAGCGAGGCCCGAACCTTTCCGGCCTCCTGACGCCGTTCTATCCGAGGACGGCGCCGAATGAATGTGCCTGGACCGGGAAGACCGTGAGCGACTGGCTGGCCAACCCGCGCGCGGCGCGGCCGAACACGATCATGCCCCCGGTTCCCCTGAGCGAGGCGGAACTCCGGCAGGTGCTGGAGTCGATCCGGGACTCCGGAGGGCCGGTGCGCTGATAGGGCCCTAGTCGAACGGGGGAACCGGTATCAGCAGCGAGGCCGCGATGGACGCGGCCGACGCGACGAGGCACAGGATCGCCACCACCACATGGTTGGTGCGCTCGGACTTCATCGGGTCGAGCACGCGCGCGACGAGCCAGCCTCCCACGAGGCCGCCGAGGTGCGCCCAGTTGTCGACGCCTCGCACCATCAGGCCGAAGAGCATGAAGTACACCACGTTTCGCAACGCCCACTGGCGAAGGATGGACGAACCCGTGCGCTGACCGTAGTAGAGGAGCGCGCCCCACAGGCCCATGAGCGCCGCCGAGGCCCCGAGGGTGAACATCCCGTAGCCCGGGAACACGCTCAACGGGCCGCGCAGGAAGGGGGCGGCCCAGATGATCGCCACGGGCGCGGATGAACTCATGATGAAGCCCGCGATCGAGCCCAGCGTGTAGATGATTACAGTGCGGCCGGGGCCGTACAACTCCGCCACCTGGGGCACGAGGATCCGCACCCAGTAAAGGTTGAAGAAGATGTGGATCAGGCTGCCGTGAAGCCATCCCGCCGAGAGCACGGTCCACCATCTCCCGTCCTGCCACACGGGGTAGATGCCCGATGCGCCCATCCTCAGGCTGGCGTCGAGGCTCGGCGAGAAGATGTTCAATCCCTGGAATCCGATGCCCGCAGGGTCGAGAGCCAGGGACATGCCGTACGCCAGAGCGCAGATCGTGAGGATCAACGGACCGAACCCGAGATCCGCTCCGACATTCCGCAGGCCTGCGGCGAAACCGAAGAGCCCGGGGTTCTTAGCCCCGCAATGGAAGCAGGTCTCGTCCGACACGCCCGTCAGGCCGCCGCACGAGCGACAAAGCACCGACCCGGTTCGCTGACGTCCAAACATTGAACGCCGGAGACTATCCGAAAGGTTCGTGAGGGCCCGAATACAATGCCAAGCGCCATGCGCGAACCACGCACCATTCCCTACGGTCCAGCCGCCGATCACCAGGCGGATTTCTACGCGCCGGCCGCGACACGGCCCCCGGTCGTGTGCCTGCTGCATGGCGGCTTCTGGCGGATGCCCTACGGCCGGGATCAGATGGCCGCGGTCGCCGAGGATCTGGCGGGCCGTGGCTTCGCGGTCTGGAACCTCGAGTACCGGCGGCTGGGAACCGGAGGCGCGGGCTTTCCCGGCACCATGGACGATGTCGGTCTTGGCATCGACTACCTCGCGAAGCTCCCGGCTCTCGGCTTCGACCTGGACCTCGATCGTGTGATCGTGGCCGGCCACTCCGCCGGAGGGCATCTCGCGTTGTGGGCCGGAGGCCGTGCTCCCTCGCAGGCGGTCCGCCTCCGGGCGGTCGCCGGACTCGCCCCCATCGCCGACCTCGATCGCGCCTACGCCTTGCGAGTCGGCGGCGAAGTCGTCGCGGAACTGCTCGGCGGGGCGCCGGCCGAGTATCCCGACCGCCTTCGGGCCGCGTCACCGATAGAGATGCTGCCCCTCGGGGTGAGGCAGCTCATCCTGCACGGGTCGGACGACGCGGCTGTTCCCATCGAACTCTCGCGCGGCTACGCGCGCGCCGCGAAGGCGAAGGGCGAGCGGATCGAGCTGATCGAGCTTCCCGGCACGGGACACATGGAGTTTCTCGATCCATCGACCGAGGCCCACGCGGCCTTGTGCCGATGGCTCGAGGCCGCGGTTCGCTGATCGCGAGCGTTCAGAGCGGCGCCGCGAACGAGAAGACGATGAAGGCCCGCGAGGCCGACTGCCGGTTCCCGCGGGTGACGGGCCGAAACTTCCACTGACGCAGGGCGTCCGCGGCCACCCGATCGAAAGGCGTCGCCGCGCCCACCACGCGGATGGTGAGGACAGCGCCCTTGTCAGAGATGTCGACGGCCATGACGACCTTGGCGCTTCCCACCACGACGTTCGCCGGATATGCCGGCGCAGTCACGGAGGTGGGCCAGGGGATTTCATCCGGTGCCACGACTCCCTTGTACCGCGGGGCTTCCGGAGCCGGGAAGTTCAGCATCGGCGGCCTGAAGAAACCAAGGACCAGCACGCGCGCCGGGACCGGCCGGCCTCCGCTCAGGGCCGGCTCGAACCGCCAGGAGGGCAGGGCATCTCGCAGCATTCCTCCGTAGGGGGCGACGTCCTGGACGATGTCTGCGCCCGTGACCACGCCCTTCTCATCGACGCCGACGTCGAAGGCGGCGATGCCGCCCGACTGGGCATTCCAGGGCGCGGGTTCGAGTAAGGCCGCGATGAGCCGCGGCGGGCCATCTTCGGCCATGGCGGTGGTGGCGGCGAGAAGTCCCGCCGCCAGAAGGCAGAAAGACGATCGCATGATGGGCCTCCCTTTGGAGCCTTTTGGGGAAACGCCTGCCCCGCGTCGATTGTATCGCCGGCCCACTGACAGCCCCCGGCGGGAACCGCCCGGCCCGGATTCCGACCCGGATCGCCCTAGTCGAGCGCCGCAGTGATTTCCTCGTCGAGTTCCGCGACACCTGGCTTCTTCGCCGGCTTTCCGAGAAGCAGGATCAGCGGCAGGGCGGACAGCGTCACGAACATCATCAGCCGGAAGTCCTGCAGGTACGCGAGGGTCGCGGCCTGGCGCGTCACCTCCCCGTTGATGGCGGAGAGGCCTTCGGGCGTAGCCAGGTTGACCGCACCCGATTCGACCGCGCGGCGAAGCGCCAGGTTGAAGGGGTTGATCGACTCGGCGAAGGCCGCGTGGTTGGCCTGGGTGCGCTGGGCCAGGTACGTGATCACGACCGATATTCCGATGCTGCTGCCGATGTTTCGCATGAGGCTGAAGAGAGCGGTGCCTTCGTTCCGGTAGCGGGGAGCGAGGGTCGAGAAGGTGATGGTGGAAAGAGGCACGAAGATGAAGCCGATCCCAAGGCCCTGGACGACGCCGGTGCGGACGATGTCCCAGCCCGAAACATCGGTCGTGAACTGCGTCATCTCCCACAACGACAAAGTGGTGAGTAGGAGCCCGAGGACGACCTGGTAGCGGGAGTCCACCTTTCCCGAGAGCTTCCCCACCGTCATCATGGCGGCCATGGTGCCGACACCGCGAGGCGCCATCAGGTAGCCGGCATCGATCACGGGATAGCCCATGAGGCGCTGGATGAAGGGCGGCAGCAGGGCCATGGTCGCGAGCAGGACGATCCCCACGATGAAGATGAAGATGAGCCCCACGCTGAAGTTCCGGTCCTTGAAGAGGCCGGGCTCGAGGAACGGCTCGTCGTGGGTGAAGATGTGCGCGACGAAGAGGTAGAAGGCGAGGCTGGCCACCATGGCCTCGATCATCACCTCGCGGCTCGCGAACCAGTCGAGGGTCTCCCCGCGGTCCAGCATCATCTGGAACGTCCCGATGGCGAGGCTCAGGAGGCCGAAGCCCAGCAGATCGAAGCGGCGTGTCCGGTCGATCGGCGTCTCTTCGACGAAGGCGGCGAGACCGAACCACGCGAGGAGGCCGATGGGGATGTTGATATAGAAGACCCAGCGCCAGTTGTAGTACTCGGTGAGCCAGCCGCCGAGCGAAGGGCCGAGGATCGGGCCCACCATCACGCCCACGCCCCACATGGCCATGGCCGAGCCGTGCTCCTCCCTCGGATGGGTATCGAGAAGGACCGCCTGCGAGAGGGGCACGAGACTCGCGCCGAACACGCCTTGCAGCAGGCGGAAGGCCACGATCTGGTTGAGGCTCTGCGCCGCGCCGCACATCATCGAAGCCAGCGTGAAGCCCACCACCGACCACATGAAGACGCGCTTGCGCCCGAAGCGGGCGGTCACGAAGCCGGTGAGGGGCATGAAGATCGCGGCGGCCACGATGTACGAAGTCAGGACCCACGAGATCTGGTCCTGGGTGGCGCCCATGCTTCCCTGCATGTGGGGCAGGGCCACGTTCGCGATGGTGGTGTCGAGCGCCTGCATGATGGTCGCGAGCATCACCGAGGCGGTGATGAGCCCGCGGTGGCCGGCGCGGGATCGGGAGACGTCCGGGGTCGCGAGAACGCTCACGCTGATGCCCGCCTAGAACGAATAGCCGAAAAGGCGGCGCCGATGCCCGGTGTCGATCTCCACGTCGGTGCTGAGACCCGCGCGCAACTCGGGCAGGCCGGGTGCCTGGAGGAGCCGGATCCGGACGGGCACGCGCTGCGCGATCTTCACCCAGTTGCCGGTGGCGTTCTGGGCCGGGATCAGGGAGAACTCGGCTCCGGTCGCGGGAGAGAGGCTTTCGACTTCGCCCTTCCACACATTGTCGGGGTAGGTGTCGATGTGGATGTCGACGGGCTGGCCGGGGTGGACGTAGGTGAGGTCGGTCTCGGTGAAGTTCGCCTCGACCCAGAGGTTGCCGCTCACCACGAGAGCCATCACGGTGGAGCCCGCTTCCACATGCTGGCCGGGCCGCGGCGGTTTGGTCACGTTGCCGGCCATGGAGGCGCGCACTTCGATCCTCGAGAGGTCGAGCCGCGCCTGATCCAGCTCGGCCAGCGCCGCGCGGTAGCTCGGGTGCCGCTCGACCGGCGCATCCACGCGGCCCCCCAGGCTTTCCTCGATGCGCCTCAGGTCCTGCTCGAGGGCCGCGACCTGGTCGTGCGCGAGATCTGTGCTGAGCCGCGCTCCGTCGAAGGCCGAGGCGGAGATGAGCTTCTGGGACATCAGGTCCGCCTGGCGCTGCTGGTCCTTCTGCATGAAGGCCTGACGAGTGCGGGCGAGAGTGATCTCCGCCTGCTTCTCGCGATAGGACGCTTTCATCGCCGCGAGATCCGTCCGCACCTGGGCGACCTTCGCCTCGGCCCGCGCCACCGCGACCCGGAACGGCGCGGCGTCGAGGCGGAAGAGAAGCTGACCCGCGACCACGGCGTCGTTTTCCTTCACCAGGACCTCCCGCACCGGTCCGGAGACCTCGGCGCTGATCGGCACCTTCTCGGCCTTGACGTAGGCGTTCTCCGTCTCCACGTACCGGCCTCCTTTCAGGTACACAACCGCCACGCCAAGGATGGCGATCACGGGGAGGAACACGAGAAGGAACAAGCGGGTCGCGCCGCGCGTGCCGGAGCGCGCGGGAATGAGGGCGGTGCCGTTGAGAGTCGTGGCGTCGGTCATGGCTGGGTCGCGAAGTTGTCGCGCATCTTTCGGAGCACGTCGTGGATCATCTGGGCCTCCGGCGGGCTGAGATTCCGAAGGGCCTGGTCGCGAATCGCATCGGCGACCTGGTGAATGGCGAGAAGCTGAGGCTCGGCCGCGGTGGTGAGAAACAGCCGGAAGACACGCCGGTCGGCCGGATCGGAGCGGCGCTCGACCACACCGGCCCGAACGAGCTGATCGATGAGGCGAGCGAGCGTGATCGGCTGCACCTCGAGGATCTCGGCCAGATCGACCTGCCGTATCCCCTCGTTCCGCGAGATATGGACGAGGGCCCTTGACTGGGCGAGGGTCAGGGAACTGCCCTCGATCCGCTGCTTGAAGGCGCGCCGCATCGAACGTGAAACGTCCGAGAGGAGGAAGCCCAGGCTGTCGTGTCTGGAGTCCATGTCGGGCGAAGACTATAAGCAAAGCTCATTATCAGGGTTGAGCACGATCGATGTTGATTCCAGCAAGTTGCGCCCGATTGGAGATTTAACGCGAAAAAATGTCGCACATGATCGAGATCATGCAATCCTTGCGGTAGCGACGTGAGACTTGCGCTCGTGACAAGGCAAAGGAGCCCCCTGATCATGAAGAGATTGTGGATCGCACTCGCGGTTGTAATGGTGTTCTCGTTCGGCGTCCTCGGATGGATAGGGTCGCGGATCTATCAGGAAATGCCCCCCGTTCCGGACAGGGTGGTTACCACAGACGGCGCCGTCGTCGTGCCCGAAGGGGCGATTCTCCGCGGCCAGAACGTCTGGCAGTCGATGGGCGGCATGCAGGTCGGTTCCGTGTGGGGCCACGGCAGCTACCTGGCTCCGGACTGGACGGCGGACTGGCTGCACGGCGAGGCGACCTTCATGCTCGACGAGTGGGCGAAGGCGGACTTCGGCGGAAAGGCCTACGCGGACATCCCGTTCGAGGATCAGGCCCGCCTGCGGGGCCGTCTCGAGAAGGCCATGCGTACCAATACGTACGACCCCGCGGCCCGCACGATCACCATAGATCCGATTCGCGCCCGCGCCTTCGAACACTCGCTCGCCCGGTTCTCCGAAGTCTTCATGAAGGGGAACCCACGGTACGCCATTCCCCCAGGCGCCGTGCGAAGCGAGGAGAGGATGCGCGACATGGCGGCGTTCTTCTTCTGGACGTCGTGGTCGGCCGCCACCTCGCGGCCCGGCCAGGAGATCTCCTACACGAACAACTGGCCCCACGAGCCCCTGGTGGGGAACCGCCCCACCGGCGACAGCGTGATGTGGACCGGAGTCAGCATCCTGATGCTGCTCGCGGGCATTTGCGCCATGGTGTGGTGGCGCGCCACCCAGCCCACGGAGCCCATCGAGGAAGCGCCGGAGAAAGATCCTCTGGGCGGCTGGCATTCGACGGCCTCCCAGCTCGCGACCCTCAAGTACTTCTGGATCGTGGCCGCCCTCATCCTGGTCCAGATCGGCGTGGGCGTGGTGACCGCTCACTACGGCGTCGAGGGCGGAGGGTTCTACGGCATCGACCTCGCGAAGATCCTGCCCTACGCGGTCGCCCGCACCTGGCACGTGCAGCTCGGGATCTTCTGGATCGCGACGGCCTGGCTCGCCGCGGGGCTGTACATCGGGCCGCTCGTGTCGGGCAAGGAGCCGAAGTTCCAGCGGCTCGGCGTCAACGTGCTCTTCGGCGCGCTTCTCCTCATCGTGGTGGGTTCCCTCGCCGGCGAGTGGCTGAGCATCCAGAACAAGCTCACGGACGACCAGTCCTTCTACTTCGGCCATCAGGGCTACGAGTACGTCGAACTCGGCCGCGTCTTCCAGGCGGCGCTCTTCGCCGGGCTCCTGATCTGGCTCACCCTCGTGGTTCGCTCGGTGGCCTCGGCCCTCAGGCAGGACAATGAACAGCGGCCCCTGCTCTGGCTCTTCGTGCTCTCGAGCGGCGCCATCGGCCTCTTCTACGGCGCGGGGCTCAACTGGGGCCAGCACACGCACCTGTCCATCGTCGAATACTGGCGCTGGTGGGTGGTTCATCTCTGGGTGGAAGGGTTCTTCGAGGTCTTCGCGACCACCGTCATCGCCTTCTTCTTCGCCCGCCTTCAGCTGATCCAGCCGCGACTGGCCGCGAAGGCCGCCATCCTCTCCGCCACCATCTACCTCGCGGGCGGGATCATCGGCACGTGCCATCACCTGTATTTCTCGGGAACGCCCATCGTGGCGCTCGCGTGGGGTTCGGTGTTCAGCGCGCTCGAAGTGGTGCCTCTCGTGATGGTGGCCTACTCCGCGATCGACGATCTCCGGCGCGGCCGATCGACCATCTGGACCCGACAGTACCGCTGGCCGATCAACTACTTCGTGGCCACGGCCTTCTGGAACATGGTGGGCGCGGGCCTCTTCGGCTTCATGATCAACCCGCCGATCGCGCTCTATTTCATGCAGGGTCTCAACACCACGCCCGTGCACGGGCACGCCGCGCTCTTCGGGGTGTACGGCATGCTCGGCATCGGCCTGATGCTGACCTGCCTGCGCGCGATGTCGCCCGCCTCCGTGTGGAACGAGCGCTGGATGGCCTTCGCGTTCTGGGCCATGAACCTGGGCCTCGCCGCCATGTGCTTCCTGAGCCTCCTCCCCGTGGGCCTGCTCCAGACCTGGGCCAGCGTCGAAAAGGGCTACTGGTTCGCGCGCAGCACCGAGTTCCTGGACACTCCCCTGATGCAGGCGCTGCGGTGGATGCGCGCGCCGGGGGACATCCTGTTCGCGTTGGGGGCGGCGGCCCTTGTCGCCTTCGTCCTCACCGTCCGTCCGCGGCGCCGGGACGCGGAGTAGCGCCTTCTACTTCGCGACCGTCGCCCGATGTGCCATGCCCCGGGGTTTGCCCCGGGGCATGTGCCTTCCGTCACAGTTCGCCCGGAAATCCGGTGTGCTACTCTGCTTTGGCTGAATCCAATTGTTATACGGCCTGCCCTGGAGATCCTGTCGATGAGAAAGCCTCGCGTTGAATCGTGTGCTCCCGCCCCGCGCGCCAGGAGGCTCCATCTGCTGGGCCTCGCAGTGGCTGCGGCCTCGGCCTTCATGACGGGGGGCGTGGTTCAGGCGGGAGATCTCGCGGACGTGAAGGCCAAGGGCAAGCTCGTGGTCGCGACCTACCCGCTGATCGAGGACAGCTTCATGGCGGTGGACGTGGAGGCCATGCGACACTCCGGCCTCGCCCTCAAGGACATGCGAGACCCCGCGCATTTCAAGGGCATCGACCTCGACCTGATGAAGGGCTTCGCGGAGTCCCTCGGCGTGGCCCTCGAGATCCGACCCGAGCTCGCGGGCTACGGCGATCTGATTCCGGCGCTCGACCGCCGCGAGGGCGACGTGGCGGCGAGCTCCTTCGCGATCACACCCCAGCGCCTCGCCACCGCGGACTTCTCCACTCCCTACATCCTCCAGTGGGATGTCGCCGCGGTCCGGCCCGACAGCAAGATCAAGTCGATCGCCGATCTCAAGGGCAAGCTCGTGGCAGTCATCGAGGGCTCGAGTCACTTCGAGCGCCTGAAGGCGCTGAACCTCGATCCCATGATCCGGCTCACCAAGTATGTTCTCGAAGGGTACGACGCGGTTCTGGAAGGACAGGCCGACTACACGCTCCTCGAGTCAAGGGCCGAGGTCGGCCAGCCGGTGAGCGCTCAGTACAGCGGCCTCAAGGTGGCGGTACGCATCAACGAAACGAGCTACGGCATCGCCATGCGCAAGGGAAGCGATCTCAAGGCGCCCCTTGATGCGTATCTCGAGGGCCTGCGGAAGTCGGGCGAACTGGACAAGATCCTCGCCCGGCATGGGCAGGGAAACGTCACGAAGACACCCTGATCCCGAAGGGTGGCCCGGCGGCCGGAGATTCTCAGCTTCCCTCCCGGGGCTTCCGGGATGACGAAGATCATGTGAGGACGACCGCGGGCGGCGCAGAATCCTCGCCATGAGCGCGCTAACCGTCAAGTCCGTGGCCCTCCCCGTCGAGCACGGGGGCTGGAGTTTCCTGATCGAACCGTTGATCCTGGGCCTCGTCGTAGCGCCCTCGGCAGCCGGCGGGTGGCTGGCTGCGAGCGCGGTGGCCGCCTTCCTGGCCCGCCACCCGCTCAAACTCGTCGCCCTCGATCGTCGCCGCGGGGTGCGCTACCCGCGTACGGGCCTCGCTGAACGGTTTTTCGCCGCCTATGCCTTGCTCGCCGCGGGCTCCTTCGTCTTCGCCTTTTCGCTCAGCGGCGTCTCCATCATCGCCCCCGTCGCACTCGCCGCTCCCCTCGCGCTCGTGGCGCTGTGGCACGATCTGATGGGTCGGGGCCGGGAGGCGCTGCCCGAAGTGACGGGCGCCCTCGGACTCGGCGCCTCCGCCACCGCCATCATCCTCGCGGGCGGCGGACATGCCGCGACCGCCTGGCTTGCCTGGATGCTCGGGGCGGGGCGGGCCGTGACCGCCATCCTCTACGTGCGAGCCCGGGTCCGGGCGGATCGCGGCGTCGACCGCGAGACGCGGGCCACCCTCGCGCGTCCAGTGATGATCGCGCACGCGGGCGTCCTGCTCATGGCGGGAATCGCGGCGGGCGCCGCGACGCTCTCGCCCGTCGCGGCCTCGGCCTTCCTGCTCCTGCTCGTGCGAGCGGTCCATGGCCTCGCCCCCGGATGCGCGCCGATTCGCGCGCAGATCCTGGGAATTCAGGAAGTCCTGGTTGGCGCGGCCTGCCTGACTCTCTTCGCGGCCGGCCTCGCCTAGAACCGTCCCCGCTTACGAAGCGTCCGGCGAACCCGATCCTTCGACTGCGCCCTCAGCCCCGGCGGGTCGCGAGCCCCCCGAGGGCGAACCAGAGGAAAGCCATGTTGGGAGCCAGTTCTCCGGTGACGAGCATGCGATCCACCTCCGCGGGCTCGAAATAGCCGAGGCCCGCGAGCTCGTCTTCCTGAGGCCGGAAATCGGCGAGGGCAAGGGCGGTCCACCCGAGATACATCGCGGCGTGGTAGGTGACGTTGATGACGGGGCGCCCCGGTGTCGCCGCGTATCGGATGTCGCGCAGTCCGAGTTCGGTGCGGACACGGCTCACCCGCACCGGCCGGAAGTCCGCGGCCGTTGCGTGAAGATCGTCCACCAGGACCACCCGGTCGGCGTCGGCGCGACCGAACAGTTCCTCGTTGGCTTCGCGGACGAGGGCCGCATCGAACGTCTCTCCGGCCTGGACGTGACCGCCGACGCTCTTGTCCCACAAGCCGCCGTTCTCCTTGTCGTCCCGGCGTCGCTGCAGGAGGACCCGGCCCTCGCGGTTGACCAGGAGCAATTGCACCGCGCCCGCCGCGAAGCCCTTCGCCTTGGCGTCGCCCCGCTCCATCGACCCGACGACCCCACCCGCCGCATCGTAGACGTTGAGGAGCTCGCGGATCTGGTCCGCCATCAGGACTTTTTCGCGCGAGTGAGGAACTGGAACATTGCCCGCCGCAGGAAGGCGGGCCAGCGTTCATCGAGAACCGGAACCGCGGTGGTGGCGCCGGGCTCGTTCCACAGGTTGGTGGGACCGGTGACGTCCCAGAGGAGATCCGCGCCTTTGAGTCCGGCGGCGAGGATGGCCTTGTCCGGCTTGCCCCCGTTTCCGGAATAGCTGTTCCCGTGAACGCGGGTGCGATCGGAGAAGGCGCCCACGTCGAACGGACCACGGCCGGGGAACAGGCTCTCGAGCCCGAGCACCGCGACCCCGAACGAGTTGTTGTCCTTGATCTCGTTCTCGGTCACCTCTGTGTCGTCCGCGGCCAGGATGAAGACGCCGCCGCCCGAGGGGACCTTCGAAACGATCGAACCCGGCTCGGCGAAGTTCTCGTGGTTGTTCCCCGTGACCTTGTTGAGCGCGACGCGGGTTCGCTTCGCTTCCTTGGAAGGGTTTCCGGGGAGGGCGAAGACGAGGATGCCGCCGGCGTTGTCGTACACCCGGTTCCGCTCGACCCGCGCGTCCACCGAGTTCTCGATCTCGATGCCCGTGACGTTTCCGTGAGCGATGCAGTCCTCGACCACGATGCCCTTCGACTGCCCGACGTAGATGCCGGCGTCGCGCGCGCCAATCACCTCGACCCGCTGCACCTTCACGAAGGAGGAGCGGACCGGGTAGACACCGTACAGGCCCGTGTCCTCGAGCTTGCTGTCCTTGAGGGTGAAGTTCGAGGTCTCCTGCGCGACCACGCCATTGCCCACGAAGTGCCGCACCTCGAAATTCGACATGGTGAAGTCGTGGCCGGAGACGATCACCGCGTCCGAATGGACGCCATGGCCGTCGAGAGCGGGCCGGGTCGCGGGCGTCCCGTCGCCCCCGATGAGCGTGATCTTGTCGACGTCGATGGTGATCGACTCGTAGTACTCGCCGGGCTGCACCCTGATGGTCGAGCCCGGGGCGGCGCGGTCGATCGCTTCCTGGATCGATTCGCCCGGGTTCACCACGAACTCGCCCGCGCTGCGGACGACCTTCCGCCCAAGGCCCACGTTGAGCCGGGCCGCCTCCGCCCGCGCGGGATTCGCGAGCCGCCCCACCACGGGCAGGGTCGAAGGCACGCGGCGAGGCGGATCGGCGAGCGCGCTCTCATCGGTGAGCGCGTTCATGAAGGCGATGAGATCGAGGCGCTGCTGATAGGTGAGATTGATCGGCCGGATCTTGTCGTCGAGGTTCGGGGTGGGGAACCCGAGGCCGGGGCCGCCGCCCTTCGAGTAGAAATCGAGGACCTCGTCGAGGGTCTTGAACCGGCCGTTGTGCATGTAGGGCGCGGTCAGGGCCACGTTGCGGAGGGTCGGCACCTTGAAGGCGCCCTTCAGGCCCGCGCCTGCGATGTCGCCGCGGCCGCGGTCCTCGGCCTCGTCGTCGAGCTTCGGCACGCCGACGACCTTGAAGTCGGGGCTCGAGAAGGTGGGCAGGGTGTGGCACTCGAAGCAGCGGGCCTGGCCGGACCGGAAGACGTCGAAGCCTCGCCGCTGCGACAGGGTGAGCGCGCTGTCATCTCCCGCCACGTAGCGATCGAAGGCCGAACGGGAGGTGATCTGTGTGCGCTCGAAGGCCGCGATCGCCTTGGTGACGTTGAGAAGATTGATCGACGAGCCCATATGGCCGCCGAAGGCCTGGTCGAACAGAGCCTGGTACTCGGGAAGGGTGGCCATCTGGCTCGACAGATTGGCGTCGGTCTCCCCCATCTCCTCGGGCGCGGTGATGGGATTCCTCGCCTGGTCCTCGAGGTCCTTTGCGCGGCCGTCCCAGAACTGCGTCTGGTTGAACGCCGCGTTCCAGATGCTCGGGGCGCCGCGGCGAATCACCTGCCCGCCCGTCCGCTCCGGCCCGAGCCCCTTGCCGCCCGCGCCCATGGACTTGCCCCGGCCGTCGGAGTAGCCAAGGTCGGGATGGTGGCAGGTGGCGCAGGACATGTCGTCCTTCCCGGAAAGGACGGGGTCGTAGAAAAGCATGCGGCCGAGCGCGGCGCGGCGGGCGAAGCGGGGATCGGTGATCGAGTTGTCGGGGCGCTGGGGCATCTCGGGCCAGCGGCTGGCGAGGCCTCCCGAACCGCTCGGGCCGGCGGTGTTGGGCGCGCCTTCCGTGTCCACCGGGAGAGCCATCGACGACGCGATGGCCACCACGGCGATGGGGACGCCAAGGAGCAGGGCGAGAGCGCCCGCGGCGATCTTCGGACCGCGCGGCTTGGGGGGAGGAGCCACCCGCGCCGTCTTGGGCAGGGGGGCGTAGGTGCTAGCGGGCCGTCTGGGCGGCGAGGGCATGTTCTCCCCGTTCGGTTTCAAGACGCCTGATCAGCCACGGCCCCTGAATCACCACCCACACCGCGCACACCAGGCCAGCCAGGTAGAAGACGTTGCGATAGGCCGACAACGGATCCGCCTCGCTCCGAAAAGCCGCGACCATGAGCCCCCCGCACATCGGCCCGAGCAACATGCCGAGGGCTCCCGCGGTGTTCACGAGCGCCATCATGCGCCCGCGCGACTCGGCAGGGACGAGGGTGGCCGCGTAGCAGAGCACGGTCCCGTACATCAAGGAAGACGCGACGCCGGCCACCATCATGGAGGCGGGAAGCAGAACCTTCGGCGCGATCGCGAGTGAAGCGATGGCCGCTCCATAGAGCAATGCGCCAAACCCCAGAAGTCCCGCGCGGGGCATTCGATCCCCGAGGCGGCTCGCCGGATACATGAGGAGCGCGAAGGGAAGCATCAGCATGGAGTAGAGGAGGCCGACGCTCCGATCGGAGAGCCCGTGAGTCCTCGTGGCGAAGAGCGCGAATGTCACGATGATGAGGCCGATGGTGAACCGCTCGACGAAGGCCGCGGAAAGCGGGCCCAGGACGTCGCCCTCCCGAAGGGAGAGCCTCCGGGGCGCCAGGCCGCCCCTGGCTTCGATGGGCAGGGTCGATGAGTAGAGGAAGGGTGCGGCCAGCGCGACGATGGCGGACAGCGAGGCCCCGACCAGGAAGGGCAGCCGCGGGCTTGCACCCACCAGCATGCCGCCGAGGCCCGACCCGAAAGCGATGGCGAGCATGACCGCCCCGCCCGCGAGCCCCATGGCGCGGCCCGCGCCGACGAGCGGCTTGTAGGCGGCGGCGCGCGCGAGGAGAAGAGTCGCGGAACCGAGATGAGCCGCGCCCTCGAGCGTCCGCAGCAGCAGAACGAGCGGCACGGAGAGCGGCAGGGAGACCACCACCAGCAGAACGGCGTCGAGGCCGGCCAGTCCCATGAGCCAGCGGGCCGAGCGGTTCGCGTTTCCGGAGGACACGAGCCTGGCTATGAAAGGAGTCGTGAGAATCGCTCCCAGCATGTTGAGCGACATGAACGCGTGCATGGGGCCTTCCGAACCCGCGTGCAGCGCCGCGAACAGCGGCCGGATGGCGGGCGCCAGGAGCGTCGCGGGCAGCATCTGCAGGAAGACGGCCGCGATCAGCCAGTGGAGGGACGCGTGCTTCGCGTCCATTTCCGAAAGCTCCGCCGGGCGAGGTTCGTTCACCCGGCGGATTTTCTCACGACGGCGGTGGAAGAGACGCGGACTGAGCGCTGCGAATCAGCCGGGCGTAGAAGCCGATGCCCCTGACGAAGCCTTGGATTGATATCCGCTCGTTCGTGCCGTGCGCCCGTTGCGCGACGTCGTCCTCCATGGGAAACGGACTGAAGCGATACGTCGGGACCGAGCGTCGCGCCCAGTACAAAGCGTCGGTCCGCCCCATGACCAGGAACGGGAGCACCGGTGGCGGGGCCTCTCCGAGCGTCTCCTGAATGGTGGTCCGAATGAGACGGAAGGCGTCGCCGTCGATGGACGACGCCGGCGCGGGATCCCAGCTCGGCCCGAGCTGCGAGATCGAGATCTCGGGATCGGCGATCAGCGTCCGCACGCGCCCGGTCACCGATGTCACGGTCTCGCCCGGTCGGATTCTGAGGTTCAGCACGGCGGTGGCGAGGGAGGGAAGTACGTTGTCCCGGTCGCCCGCAGTAAAGACGGTCGGCGCCAGCGTCGTTCTGAGCATGGCCGCGGTGAGGGGCTTCGCCAGCAGGCGCCGGGTGACCAGCGGACGGGTCAGCCAGAGATTGCCGAGCACGAGCCGGTGGCCGAGCGGAAGGTAAGGGAGGGCGCGTTCCAGCATGGCCTCAGGCACCCCGTCGAGGCGGGCCGGAAAAGGGTTTGCCTCAAGCACCGATATTGCGCGCGCGAGACGGCCGATGTGGGTGAGCGGGGGCGGGGTCGATGCGTGTCCGCCGCTTCCGCGAACGGAAAGGGTGAGCGACACCGCTCCCTTCTCCGCGACGCCCACCGCAGCCACCAGAGGGCCCGCCCCTATGGCCCGGCCGCTCACCAGAGCCGCGCCTTCGTCGAGGACCAGGGCAGGGCGCACACCCTCGGCCGAAAGCTTCTCGACGATCGCCTTCGCTCCTCGTTCGCCGCCGGTCTCTTCGTCGTGACCGAACTGGAGGATCACCGTGCGATCGGGAGCGAAGCCGGAAGAGAGAAGGGCCTCGACCGCCTCCATGATGGCGATGATCCCCGGCTTGTCGTCGATGGCGCCGCGGCCGTAAAGCCAGTCGCCTTCAACCGCCGCCTCGAAGGGCGGGGTGCGCCAAGACGCCTCGGTGCCGGGCGCAATCGGTACGACATCCATGTGCCCCATGAGGAGAATCGGCGCCGTCCTGGGGTCTCGTCCGGGCCAGCGATACACAAGGCTCGATCCTCCAACTGTCTCGCGGCTCAGGGCCCTGTGCGTAAGCGGATACTCTCGCTGCAGGAAGGCGTGAAACGCGGCGAACGCGGCCGGATCGCCGGCGCTGATCGTCCGGATGCGAATTGCCTCCCGCAGGTGGGCCGTGGCCTTCACCGGATCGGCCTCGAAGGAGACCCTCGGCGCCAGGGCGTCCGACTCGGACGTTCCGCGCGCTCTCGCGAGCATCACACCCCCGACCATCAAAAAGACGATCGCCAGGCGAAGAGCGAGGCCCCGCCGTCGCGGCCCGGGCAGCGACGCCTCGTTACCTCCGAGGCGCCACGGCCCGCTCGGGCCGGGTTGGAACAAAGGGACCGCGATCACCGCCGAACCCGACCCGAGACTCATGGCCCCTTCCTACGAGCAGCAGGTGGGACCGCAGCAGGGTGTGGACGCCGCCTTGGCGGGCGCGACCGCCTTGCGCGCGCGATACGTGAGAGACCTGACCGTGCCCCGCAGAGACTCGATGCTCACTCCGGCCTTGGCGGCGAGCCGCTCGGCCTCCGCGCGTTCGTGGTCGATCACCACCGCGCCGTAGTCGATGTCTTTCAGGATCTCGATGTCCCCAAGGCCCGCCTCCTTGAGCATCCCGAAGTACGCGTCGCGCATGGCGGCGCCCGCGATGCAGCCCACGTAGGCATAGACGTCTTTCTCGATCTCCGGCGGCAGCTTCCGGTCGAGGACGATGTCCGAGATGACCAGGCGGCCGCCCGGCTTGAGGATGCGTGCGATCTCCTTGAACACCACCGCCTTGTCGGGCACGAGGTTGATCACACAGTTGCTGGTGATCGCGTCCACGGTGCCGTCGTCGACGGGCAGATCCTCGAGACGCCCTTCGCGGAATTCGGCGTTCGCGACTCCGGCTTTCGCCGCGTTGCGACGCGCGCGGGCGAGCATCTCGGGGGTCATGTCGATGCCGATCACCTTGCCGGTGGGGCCCACCGCGTCCGCGGCGAGGAAGACATCGATGCCCGCACCCGAGCCGAGGTCGACGACCGTCTCTCCCGCCTTCAAGGCGAGGTGATCGATGGGGGCCCCGCAGCCGAGCCCGAGATTCGCGCCCTCGGGAACGGCCTGAAGCTGCTTCTTCGAGTAGCCGATGTCCAGGGTCACCGCCTCCCCGGAAGTCGAGCCGCAGCCGGTGGGGCCGCAGCATGAACCTCCTTCGAGAGCGATGGCCGCGTACTTGCCGCGCACGCTGCTGACGACGGTTTCCTTGTCCTTGGGATCGAGGGTTTCCATTACTTCTTTCTCCTGGTTATTGAGTTCAGAGGGACGACCGGTTCCGCTTCCTCGGCGCAGCAGTTCTCCTTCAGGTAGTCCACGAGGCCGAGGCTCGCGGCGAAATCCACGGAATAGATGACGCTCCGGCCGTCCCGCTTCGCGGTCACGAGGCCGACTCGGGCGAGCTCGGCCAGGTGAAACGACGCATTGGGCGGCGAGATCCCCATGCGAGCGGCGATCTCCCCGGCCGGAAGGCCCAAAGGCCCCCGGCGCACCAGCAGGCGAAACACCGAAAGCCGGGTTTCGTGAGCCAGAGCTCCGAGTCGTTGCACCGCTTCTCTTATTTCCATGTTTCTATTATTCTAGAAACGTTTAAATCATGTCAAGTGTTTCATCGAGGAAAGAAATGTCCGCCTCTCAGGTCGTCCGCCTGACTCCTGTCAGTAGCGCCTCGTCTCCGGAGGCTGTAAAAGCTGGGTCCATGAAACTGGATTGGAGACGAGCCGCCGTCGTGGTGGCGCTTCTGGCATCTGCGGCGTACCACGGCGCCAGGATCTATCTCTCGGTGAGCGCGCTCGCGAGTCCCGCCCTCCACCCTCGCGCGCCTTTCCAACTCAAGACTTTTGCGCCCGAGGTGGCATCCGTCACCCAGGGGGCGGGGGCGGCCGGTCTCGAGGCGGGTGACCTCGTCATGCGAGTCGAGGGCCGGGATCTGATCGGCCACGGGGATCTGGGTCTTGCCCTCACGGCGGCCGCGCGGAATGGAGTGCTCCGCGTCGACGTGCAGCGCCCTTCGGGAGTCACGACTCTCTCCCTGCCGCTGACTCCTGCGGCGCCGGCCGGCGCCGACGACGTCCTGGGCGTGGTCGTCCTGGAGATGCTGCTGCCCGCCTTCTTCCTGGGCGTGGGGTTCATGGTCGTGTGGAGAAGACCCGAGGACAAATCGGCCTGGCTCCTCCTCTTCATGATGCTGACGTTCACGAACCTCGGCGGATCCCAGGCCACCGCCCTGGAGCGGCTGGGGCCCGAGGTCGGGGCGGCCGCGGCGGTCTGGGTCGCGTTTTTCGCGTCGTCCTGGTCCCTTGCGATGGTCTGTTTCGCAATCGCCTTCCCCGAGCCCCTGCCCGCGGACTCCCGCAGACCATGGGTCAAGTGGCTGGTCATCCTCCCCCTCCTCGCGGTGAGCGTCATCAGCGGGGGGACGGGCCTCACGGTCTGGAATTTCGCCTGGGGGAAGTGGTTCATGACCCTCGCCTTGGAGGTAGGGCGAGGCGGGTTGATCCTGCGCTACCTGGCCATGTCGCTCTTCTTCACCATCCTGGGCATCAAGTCCGGGACCATGAAGAACCCCGACGCCGTGAGACGGCTGCGCATCCTCTTCGCGGGCGCCCTGGTGGCCATGGCTCCCGCCACCATCCTGGCCACCCTGGCCCTGGTGACGGGGCGGCCGTTTGGAAACTACGCCCCCGAGTGGGTGCTCGTCGCGACCGTCGTCTCCATGATGATCTTCCCGATCGTCCTCGCCTACGTGGTGATCGTCCACAAGGCGATGGGAGTGGGCATGGCCATCCGGCAGGGCCTCCAGTACGCGCTGGCTCAGCGGGCGGTGCGCTTCATTCAGATGGCGGTGGCCATCGCGGTCCTCTTCGAACTGCTCGAGATCTTCTCCGACCCCGGCAAGCGCCAGGTCGACCGGGTGCGCTCGCTCGGCCTCGGCGTCATGTTCCTCGTCTTCTTTCAGCGCGGCGCCTTCAGGTTCCAGGCGTGGATCGACCGCCGTTTCTTCCGGGAGGCGGTGGACGCCGAGCACATCCTCGCCGACCTCGGGGAGCGCGTGCGGTCGATCACCGATCGGCGCGATCTGCTCGAAACCGTCTCGCGGAAGATCGGCGAGGCGCTCCACATCCCCAAGGTCGCCGCCTTCGTCCGCGGAGAGTCCGGATTCATGCCCGCCTTCGCGACCGGCTATGGCGGCGACGCGCTGAACCTCGAATTCGGCAACGCGGGAGTGCTCACCTGCTGCATCTCCGTCCTCGAGCGGCCGCAGACCATCTACCTCGACGACAAGCGCTCGTGGATCGTGCGCGAGAAGATCCCCGACGCGGACGCCGCCAAGCTGCGCGATCTGCAGTCGGAAGTGCTCATCCCCCTGCGCACCAAGACGGCGGTCGAGGGATTCTTGAGCCTCGGCCCCAAGTCCTCGGAGGCGGCCTACTCCCCTTCGGATCTCCAGCTCCTCCAGTCGGTGGCCCATCAGACGGCGCTAGCCCTCGACAACTCCCGTCTCGTCGAACAGGTGGCGGGCGAAGTCGCGAAGCGCGAACGCATGACCCGCGAGATCGAGATCGCGCGCGAAGTGCAGTTCACCCTCCTGCCGCAGACACCTCCGAGGATTCCCGGCCTCGACCTCGGCGGCCATTGCCGCCCCGCCGCGGGCATCGGCGGCGACTACTACGACTTCATCCCCCTCGAGGGCGAGCGGGCGGTCGGCCTTGCCATCGGCGACATCGCGGGCAAGGGCATCCCGGCGGCACTCCTCATGGCCGGCCTGCAGGCCGCCCTGCGCGGGCAGGCTCTCGCAGGCAGCCGCGACCTCGCGCGTCTCATGACCAACATCAACAAGCTGGTCTTCGAGTCGTCGCCCGCCAACCGCTACGCCACCTTCTTCTACGGCGAGTATCGCAACGGCGCTTTCGCCTACGTGAACGCGGGCCACAACGCCCCGGTTCTCCTGCGCAAGGATGGCGCTCTCGAAAGGCTGGAGACGGGCGGGCCGGTGATCGGCCTCATGGACTTCGCGCCCTTCACGGAAGGCTCCGTCGAGATCCGCGAGGGCGACGTGCTCCTCGGCTTCACCGACGGCATCTCGGAGTGCATGAATCCACGAGACGAGGAGTGGGGGGAGGACCGGCTCCTTCCCGTCCTGCGCGCCGGACGGGACCTCGCCGCGAAGGACCTCGTGCAGCAGATCATGACCGAGGCGGACGCCTTCGCGGCGGGCGCCAAGCAGCACGACGACATGACCCTCATCGTGATGAAGGCGGCCCGGTGACGAGCCGCCTTCTCCCCTACCGACCCTCGATGGTGGCGAAGAACCGGTAGCCGCCGACCCGGAAGACGTAGAGAGCGATATTCAGATCGATGGAAGCGCCGGAGGCCAGACCACCTGGGATTCTCAGAATGGAGTTGAGGCCGCCGCCCAGGGGCTGCCCGGGAGGAGTCAGCAGCGTCAGGCCCACAGGTGTTACAGCACCGAACGACGTGATCATCGGCCCCACGGTAACGCTGCTCCCCGGTCTCAGGTCGGCCTGACTGCCGGTGGCATAGCCGGGTGACTGGAAGGTCGTGAGCTCCACGAAGCGCAGACGAAGCATCGTGATCGGAGCCCCCGTATTGTTGGTGACCCGGCGTCGGAATTCCAGGCGGTCTCCGCCGGCGAGCACTCGCGAGCGGTTCGGGGGCATGTTCACGTTGGCGTTGGGTTCGATCAACGAAACTGCGAGGCGCTCGTAAATGTCGGCGGTGCCGCTTCCGGTCGGGGAGGGCGCGCCAAGAACGGACTGGACGGTGTCGTAGACCGCTCCGTTCGTCGAGACCAGCACGAAGTCGGCCTGGTTCACGTTTGTGTCCTGTACGGAATTGCCCAGGCCCTTGCGAACCCACGCGTACTCGCCCGGGGTGGTGAGCGAATCGAGGCCCGTACCCTCCCGATAGGGCGGGGACGAGACGTTCGAGCCCACCGCATCGATCGCGGTCGCGACGGTGAAGTTCGCCGGGGTCGAGGTGTTGAAGAGGCCCAGACCCAGACCATCTGCCAGATCCCGCGTCCAGCTGGCGTCCGGGGTCACGCCGAGGACGTTCGGCCCACCGCTCGTGTTCGCCCCGAGGAAATGTCCCCGGGCCGGGATCACCAGGCCATTTGGAATGGTGAAGACTGGAACCCCGTTCGAATCCGCCACGGTGAAGCCAGCCGAGCCGTCGGGGGCGGCGATGGTGATGGACGTGTTCGTGCGGTTGTGCAGCGCCACGTATTCGTCGGTGGCGCTCGCCGGTCCGACCGGGCCCCGCAGGCGGAACTCCCGGATGACGAGGTCGCCCTGGGCCACCGCCGATCCGATCAGGACGGTGTAGGTCGCAGACCCCGTGCACGAGGGCGCCGCGGTATCGGTGGCGGTAATCCCGAAGACGAATGTCCCGGTGGCGGAGGGGGCGCCCGAGAAGCCGTCGCCGGAAAGGGCGAGGCCGCCCGGAAGCGAACCGGAGGAGAGGCTGTAGCTGTAGGGACCGGTTCCACCGCCGGCCGTGAATCGCCCCGCGTAGGCCGCTCCGATCACCCCGTTCGGCAGCGACGACGGAAGGGTGATCGTGGGACAAACGACCGTGACCGGCACGCCCGAACCCTGAATCGCGAAGTTGAAGGGATTCTCGTCCACGTCGTTGGTGGCGAAGCTCAGCGCGGCCGATCGCGTGCCGCTGGCGGTGGGCGCGAACGTCACCTCGAAGGTTGTGCTTCCTCCGGCCGGAACGGCCGCCGCCGGCTGGGCGGTCACGTGAAAGTCGCCGGGGGCGGCGCCGACGACGGAGACGCTGCCGAGCGTCAGGTTGGTCACGCCGCTGTTTGCGATGGTAAAGGTGTGCGCGACGGAACCCCCCGGGGCCAGTGCTCCTCCGAAATGGGTCTGGTCCACCACGCTCGGCGTGGCGTCACCGTTTGCGATGTCGATGCCGCCGGCCGACACCGAGACCTCCGGTGCTTCGAAACCTCCATAGGCCCGCGTCGCCTGCACCAGACCACTCGACGCGTTCTGATTCCCCGAGGTGACCCGAGCTCGCGCCCGGATCAGGCCGCTCGCGGGCAGACTCAGCCCGGTCACTTCCCAGCCGCCGCTGATGCGGGTTCCGAAGCCGAGGCTCGACCAGGTCGTTCCGTCGGTGGAAAGCTCGAAGGTGACGTAGACGGCCTCGGGAGACGAACCGCCGCGCAGCCACTCGATGCGGTTGAGGCCTGGAACGCTGAGGCTGGAAGTCGCGGGATCGTTCGCGAGGCGCGCGAAGCGCGGGCGTGCGATGCCGTTGATGGCGGAGAAGTCACCGGAGATGAGGACCCTGCCGTCAGCCTGCAAGGCGACGGCACGGACGCCGCTCGCTACATCGGGATCGAAGTCAGGATCCAGCGTGCCATCGGCGTTGACTCGCGCGGCGCGGTTCCGGGACACTCCCCCGACGCTCGTGAACCCTCCGCCAAGGATGATCCGGCCATCCGCTTGCAGAGCGAGGCTCAGCACCGGGAAATCGGGATCCGGATTGAAGCTCAAGTCGACCGAGCCATCGGGATTCAGGCGCGCGAGATTCCGTCGAGGCACGCCGCCGATCGAAGTGAAGAAGCCGGCCACCAGGATCTTGAGGTCGGGCTGCTCGATGAAACTGTCGATGATGGAAATCGAGGAGCCGAGGCCGGGGTCGAATCCGGTGTCGAGGCTGCCGTCGGCATTGAGTCTGGCGATACGGTTCCTGGGCACGCCGTTGACCGAGGAGAAGCCGTTGCCGATCAGGATCTTTCCGTCTCTCTGCACGGCGCACGCCTGCGGGAAGTCGCCCACGTTGGCGGAAAAGCCGGGATCCAGGCTTCCATCGGACAGAAGTCTCGCGATCCGGTTCTGCGGCACGCCGCCCACGGTCGTGAACTGGCCCATGATCACGAGCTTCCCGTCGGGCTGAATGAGCGCGCAGCGGACGGCGCCGTTCAGGTCGGGGTTGAAATCCGGGTCGATGGTGCCGTCCGCATTCACGCGCGCGATGTTCCGTCGCGGAATGCTGTTGACCGAGGCGAAGAATCCCCCCATGACGACCTTGCCGTCGGCCTGCAGGTTCACGTTCTCGGTGCCGTTGTTCGTGGTCGGAGTGAAGCCCAGGTCCACCGAATCGTCTGTGTTGACGCGGGCGAGGCCCTGCAGGAAGGCCGTACCGGCGAAGGCCCAGTTGCTCACCACCATCCTTCCATCCGGCTGGGCCGCCATGCCGAGAATGTTGGTGTTGGTGAAGGGCATAAAGCTCGCCTCGACATCGCCCGGGCCGAACGCCTTGCGAGTCACGGTGAACGTGTAGGTCCTCGTGGTGACGAGGTCGCTCGCGGTCACGGTGACGTCCACGGTGTTGGCGCCGACGTTCAGGGGAAGGCCCGCGCTCGCGCTGCCCGAGGCCACGGTTTGATAGATCCCGCCGTTAGAGCGGACCTGAACCGTCGACGTGCCGTCGCTGACCGTGGGAGTGATCGACAGCGTCGGCACGCCGTAGCCGACCGTGGCGGTATACGACAACGTCGACGAAGAGAAGACCGGCGCCAGCGTACCGCGGCTCAGGGTCAGCGAGGCCAGGTCCACGTTCGCCGGCGCGAAGGTCGCGGTGATCGGCGTGTTCCCGGTGCCGTAGGGCGGGTCGTAGTGGATCGTCGGAGTGCACGTGCCGGTCCCGCCGCAACCGGCCGCAGACCAGCCGGCGAAGACCCAGCCCGGGTCGGGAGTCGCGGTGAGGGTGGTGAGGGTCCCCGCCGCCATGTACTGGAAGCACGAGCCGGTGCAGTCGACGCCGGGAAGGTCGCTGGTGACTCGGCCCTGGCCGCTGACGATCACCTGGGTCTGAGCGCCCTGGGTGAAGTTGGCGCTCACGCGGGTATAACCGTCCGGATCGACGAGCTCGCTCCCGATGTTGAGGGTGCAGATGCGAGATTTGCCCGTGCAGGCGCCGCTCCAGCCGCTGAACACCCAGTCCGGATATCCAGGCGCCGCCCCCGACACCGCGGTGAGCGTCACCACCGTGCCCGTGCTGTACTCCACGTCGCTGCCCACGCCGACGACGCTCGTATCGCAGCCAAGGTGGCACGCGACCCGGAACGGGACCGAGGAGAGCCCGACGATGCCCTGTGCCCCGGTCGAGAGAATCAGCTGATGGGTGCCGGCGAAAGACGCGGTGATGCTGGTCGGATCGTTGATGAGCGGTGTACAGGGGCCGGTGCCGGTACAAGCACCTCCCCAGCCGGAGAAGGTGAAGCGGGAGAACGCGGTGCTGGTGAGAGTGACCGAGCTGCCGGGCGCCACCGCGCGACACAGGTTCGGCGCCACCGCGGGGCAGTCCACGCCCGTGTCGTAGGGCGAGGCTGACCCGACGCTCATCTGCACGCCGCCGCCGGTGCCGACCTGCACCGTGACCTGCGGGTAGAAGCTCGCACCTGTGTACACCGGCTGGTGGTTCAGGTACACCGAGCACACGGGCGAACTCCCTGCCGAAGCGCAATCGCCGCCAGGAATGCCGATGCGGCCGTCGTTCCATCCGAAGAAGCTGTAGCCGGGATCGGGGGTCGCGGTGAAGGTGGGCGTCGAATACACGGGGAACCACGCATCGCACAGGTTGCTGGCAGGACTGCAGTCGATACCCGCCGGATTGCTGACGATCCGGCCATGCAGGGGCCGAGCCACCGTGAAGTGCCATTCGTCGAGGTAGATGGACCGGACCGCCTGGGGTCCGGTCATCGTCACATCGCAGAAGTTCGTGATCTCGGCGGTGCCCCCCGGATAGACGCGAGGCGTGCACCCCTCCCATGACTTGGTGTAGCGGTAGCTCGCGAGGGCGGGAGGATTGTCGCGACGCGTGAGGCCCACCTGCGCCCCGGGATCCAGGAGGTAGGTGCACGGACTCGAAGTCGAGTCGCACGTTCCGAGGTATTTCCTCTCCTGGTCGACCCAGAGATAGACGAAGGGCGAGGAGTTGGTGACCACGAGCGGGTACTTGAACCTGGACCCGATGCGCTTCTCACCGGTGACGTGCACCAGGCAGGCCCCGTTGGCTGGCGTCGTGTCGCAACCCGTCCAGTCACTGAGGACCGCGCCCAGCGCGCTCGCGCCACTCAGAATCCAGTCGCTTCCTGGGGGCACCTGGAAGGTGCACAGGGTGGCGCAGGTATAGACAGCAGGTCCGGTCAGGGTGGTTCCCTGTCGGAGGCTCACAGTCCCGATCGAATTGGGCGAGGCCTGGACCGTGATGCAGGAAGCGCCCGGCGGACACTGGCTGAATACGGGGAAGAGATCTGCGTCGATCGGGAACTCGGGGCGGCAGCTCATGATCTGGCCGCCCCCGGCCAGAGACGGCCATTCATCCGCACAGAAAGCGCTCCCCCAGCCGTGGAAGTAGTAGCCGGGGTCGGGTACGGCGGTGAAGGTGACACGGCTCGAGGGCTTGACGACCGGAATCTGCACGAGGTCGCCCACCGTGTCGTTCTCGACAGGCACGTTGATGCTGGCGTAGTTGTCCGGCCGGTTGATGACGCAGTTCGTGGTGGCGGAGGAGGAACAGCTGCTCTGGGTCACCACATCCCAGTCAATCCAACGGAAGGTATAGAGATGGTACAACCCCAGCGGGCGGATCTCGTACTCGTGGAGGCTCGGAGCCTCCACCACGGTGTCGATGCGTCCGCCCGGGGTCGGGTGGAGATTCAGGCTCCAGACCTGAGCGTGGGCCGACGGAGCGCCCGCGATGAGAATGGCCGAGGCGATGACGAGCAGCACGGTGGCCGCGCGCCGCCGGCTCGGCGCCCGATGATCCAACGAATCCAGAAGAGTCCCTTGAGCCATGGTGTTCCTTTTCGAAACGAGCGCTTCGTGTCCTTGATTTCGGACACGACCCGCCCATCACCAAGGACCTGCCATCCCAGTTATCGGATTCGGGATCCCAAAGCTGTCATTGGACCCGCGAAAAAATCCGAAACGGGCGCTAGAGCAGCCGCCGGAGCCTCGAGATCCAGGGCGCGGCCGGATCCACCTTGCCCTCTATCCCTTGCAGGATTGCCGTGGCCAGGGCGGCAGCCTCGGAGCGTCGGCCGTGCGCGCGCAGCGCTTCGGCTCGATCCAGAGCAATGAGGAAGCTCCGGGCGTCCTTCTGCCCGAGCGCCGCGCGCATTCCGGCCTCCGCGCGCTCGAGCATTCGAAGCCCCTCATCCATCTGGCCGGCGTCGATCGCCAGCAGTCCCTCGAGCCGCGTCAGCCGCGCCGCGGGCTCTGCCATCAGGAGAGATCGAGACGGGGTCACCAGCGCCAGTTCCGTGCGGGCATCATCCGCATGCTTCGTTTCGAATCGCCACTGCGCGTAGAGGATCCGGACCTCGAGCGCTTCGGGACTCTCTTTGGGGAGTTTCGCGATCAGGGCGTCGCGGCCCGACACAATCCACGGACCGGCGTTCGCCGAGCGCCCGAGGTCAAGAAGGCCGCGAGCGCTCTTGGCGAAGGTTCGTCCGAGGGCGAGGCCGCCGCGCTCCCAGATCCGGCTCAGGATGACGATCGACTCACGGTAGCTCGCCTCGGCAAGATCCGCTCGCCCGGCCCTCGCGGCGGCGGTGCCGAGGTTGCCGAGCCACACGCCGCGGGACGCTCCGTCGTCAGCCACCTTGCGCTCGCCGATCGACAGGACTTCCCGGTAAACGGGGATGGCCTCGAGAGGCCGGCCCGCCTCGGTGAGCATCCGTGCGAGTTCCGCGAGGGTCCATGCCCCTGAACTGGTATCGAGCGTGCCCGTGGCCTTTCGTACTTCGATGGTGCGAGTGAACGCGGCCTCAGCCTCGTCGAACCGGCGGGCGAGGCCGAGGGTGCCGGCGAGGGTTTCGAGCGCAGCCAGGTACTCCGGGTCCCGGACATCGGTGACCTTTTCGAAGAGAGCGATCTGCTCCCGCATCATGGCGATCGCGAGGTCGTATTCCTTGAGCCTGCGGTGATGCCAGGCCGCGGCGCCCATGACAATGGCGAGCTTCCGTGATCCCGGAACGATGCGCCTCGCCAAAGCCACCGAGCGCTCGTGGAGCGCCGACGCTTCGCGCGGGTCGCCCGTCGTGCCCACCGCGCGAGCGAGCGACAAGACCGCGTCGAGAGTCATGAGCGAATCCGGCTCCCCATACCGGTCGACGAGGCTCAGGGCCTCGCGCGCATCCGTGATCATGTCCCGGCCATCGAAGTGTTTCTGCCGCACGAGCGCCAGATCCATCAGCATGCGGGCGAGAACGAGCGGCCGGCGCTGCGTGCGCTCGATGGCGATGGCTTTCTCGTAGGTTTCGAGCGCGCGCTTCGGCTGCTCGATCGTATCGAGGACGCCGGCGAGCGCCGCGTACATCTGGGCCTGCGTGCCGGGCTGGTCCTTGAGGTCGCGCTCGACCCGCTCGAAGGCCTGCTCGAGGAGGACGGCGGTCGGGATGTTCCCGGTGCGCGCGTCCGGGTTGCTCCCTCCGAATACCGAGGTCAGGAAAGCACTCACCTCCCGCGCCGAGGCCTCGGCGGCGCGAGCCGCCGATTCAGCCTTCACCGCGCGGTCGCGCTCCGCCGTCGCCGCGGCCTCCGCGGCCCGGGCGCGGCGGGATTCCATGATCACCCGGACGGTGAACACGGCCACGGTCAGGACGAACAGACAGACGCCCAGTACCGCGGGCCATCGCCGCACCACGAACTTGCGTAACCGGTACGACGCCGATGGCGGCATGGCTTCAACGGGGCGGCCCTCGAGAAATCGCTCGATGTCCTGGCAGAGCGCGTCCACCGTCGCATACCGCAAGGAGGGATCCGCCGCGGTTGCGCGCGAGACCAGGGCGCGCAACTCGGGGTCCGTGATCGATGCCATGCCCGCCATGGATGGGGCGCCGAGAAGCTCGGCGAGCATGACGCCCAGGCTGTAGATGTCGCTGGAGGTGGCGATTCGCCCACGGCTTGCCTGCTCGGGGCTCGCGTATCGCGGCGTGAAGGCGGCCGTCGCGGGCGCGGCCACGCCGTCGACCTCCCGGTCCTCGCCTCCCCCGTCGAGAAGGCGGGCGATTCCAAAATCCAGGAGGATCGGACGTCCTTCCGCGTTCACAAGCAGGTTCGACGGCTTCAGATCGCAATGGACGATCAGGCGCTGGTGCGCGAAGGCGACCGCGGCGCAGGCCGTCACGAACAGCCCCAGGATCGCGGGGACCGAAAGCCCCTTCTCACGGCAGTAGACGTCGATGGGCGCTCCGTCCACGAACTCCATCACCAGATAGGGCTCGCCCTCCGCGGTGGCCCCGCCGTCGAGAAGCCTGGCGATGTTCGGGTGAGCGAGAGACGCGAGGAGCTGGCGCTCGCGGGTGAAGTAAGCAAGGCCCTCCGGTCGCGCAAGGCCCTTGAGGATCTTGAGCGCCGCGGATTGCCTGAAGTGGCCGTCGCTTCGCTCCACCAGGAAGACGCTGCCCATGCCTCCCCGCCCGATCTCGCGGACGACCCGCCACACCCCGAGGGTCTCGCCCGCCGTGACCGGCTCCCGACTGATCACATCGGCCGCGCGCGCCACCCGAAAGGCGAAGCCGGATTCCTTCCCGTCGGCCCGGCGCGCAAGGGCGAGGATGTACTCGGCGAGGGCCGGATCATCGGTCAGTTCGCGGAGGCGCTGCGCCTGGAGCGGCGCTTCGAGATCGACCACCTCGTCGAAAAGCGATTGCGCGAGAGCGAAGCGTTCAGGGTCCATCGGCCAGAGTCATTTTGAGCCAGGCCCGGGAAAAGCGCAGGGAGCGGTCGATGGTCGAGATCGAGGTCTCGAGGACCTCGGCGATCTCGCGGCGGTCGAGCCCGGCGAAGTAGGTGAGGTGGAGGACGGCGGCTGCCCGCGGATCGAGGCCTTCGAGCTTCGAGAGCGCCTCGTCGAGCGCCAGCATGTCCATGACCCGCTCGTCTTCGACGAGGGTCTCGTCGTTGAGCGTGATCCGGAGCCGGTCGCCGCCGCGCTTGAGCGCACCCCGGGCGCGGGCGTGATCCACCAGGACCGAACGCATGGCGAGGGACATGGCGGCGAAGAACTGGCCGCGATTGCCCGCCTGGATCGGGGTCTCGACCACGCCGACCAGAGCCTCGTGCAGCAGATCCGTGGCAGAGAGTGTGACCGGGCCCGCGAAACGGTGAAGCCTCTGTCGCGCGATGAGCTTCAGGCGGTCGTAGGCCTCGTCGAGGACGCCCTCGAGCGCGGTGCCGCTGCCCTCTCTCCACTTCTTGAGGAGGCTGGTGATCGGGGAGTCGGGGGATGGCGGCACCCTTGAACCTCAGTAGCCCCGGACGGCCGCGAACTCCCCGGAGCGATAGCTCGAGCAGGAGCGGTCGAGCGCGGGCGGCCGCTTCTGACCGGGCAGGAGCGCATCGAAGAGCGCATCGGCGGCCGCGTGCGCGGCGATGCGATGGCCCATCGGGTTTGGGTGAACCACGTCGACGCGGACGTCGCGGAACGGGTAGGACGAGAAGCAGGGCAACAGATCCACGGAGAGGAGGCCCGCGTTCTGCGCCGCGCGGGCGATGCGGGAATGGAGATCGCGGTACGGGTAGTTCTCGAACTTGTTCCCGAGGATCGGGAAGATCGCGATCGCCCCCATGATGCCTCGGGGCTTCAGCACGAGAGCGAGTGCCGTGAAGCTCGCCGCGAGGTGGGCGTCTAAGGCCTGGGGAGTCGCCTCGTAGAGTTCTCCACCGAAAGGGTTCCGGGAGCGCGCGAAGCTCGCCCGGGCATCACGCTCAGTGAGGCGATACTCGATCCAGGCCGCGAATCGAGAGACCGAGAGAAGGGATTCGAGAGCGCGCCTCGGGCCGCTTCGCGCGTCCCGCCGGGCCTGGGTGAGGCCGTACTCGAAACTCAACAAGCCCTCGAGATCGTTGAGGCAGAAGCCGAACACGACGGCGTCGGGTTGAAGCGAATCGACGCGCTTGCGAAGGTTCTCGATCTCCTGGTCGAGGTTGTAGCCGGGCACGCCCAGGTTCAATGTCTCCGCCGCCGGACCGAGGATCGCACCCAGCTGGGCGGGAAAGGCGTCGCCCTCCGCCACCCAGTAGCCGAAGACGATGGAATCGCCGAACACCGCCACCCGCCTGGTCCCCGACCGCCTGGGCTGCAGGGCCGGCCCGCGGAAGCCGTCGGCGTTGATCCGATAGTCGACCTCGGAAGAGACGAACGAGTCGGGCCGGAGCTCGAATCCCAGCCTGGGGTCGGCGCTCACGCGCACCACCCCCCGGTTGATCTGGACCGTGCCCACGCTGACCGAGGCGGCGCGGGCCACCGCTTCCGCGACGAGAAAAACGACGAGGATCGAGGCGGCGCTCAGAAGAAGCGGCGGTGCGGCGCGGCGGAGGAACCTCATGCAGCCATGGAGGCGCTCTTCGAGGCTTCGTTACGCGCGGGGCGCGCGGCTGCGAACGGCCTCGATCTTCGCGTCGCGTTCGGCGGACAGGATGTCCCTCTCGCGCATGTACTGCTCGTTGAGAAGATCGACCTGCTCGCGAAGCTCTTCGGGAAGCCCGGGTGGAAGCTTCGGCTTCTTCATGATGTCGACCTCGGCGAGCTTTGCGTCGTAGACCCGGCGAATCTCTGCGATCTCCTCTTTCTGGGCGGCGGAAAGCTCCCGGATGCTCTCGCCGCTTTCCGCGTCCTTCTTGCGCAAACGCGCCATGGCGATTTCGAGTGAGCTCTTCGGGGCGTCGTCTTCGGTCATTTCACGAAGATTCTAGCGATGAGCCCCGGAAGGGCTATCGGAAATTCAAAAAGTTGGTATTCTGGCCGGAATGCCCAACAGACGTCGCAAGGTCGTCATGTCGCTGTGGGCCGCAGGTGTCCTCGGCGGGCTGAACATCGCCTGCGGGGGCGGGCCGGCCACGCCGACGCCCACGGGGTCCGCGGCGGGCGGCGCGGTCCGGGCCGAAGCGGCGCCCACTCCGAGGCCCGGGCCGCCGGACATCGTGGTCATCCTGGCGGACGACATGGGCTATGGCGATCTCGGCGTCTACGGCAATCCCCTCACGAAGACGCCCAATATCGACCGGCTGGCCGCGGGGGGTTCGCGGTTCGACGCGATGTATGTGCCCACCCCTATCTG
This sequence comes from Vicinamibacteria bacterium, assembly GCA_019694155.1. Lineage (GTDB taxonomy): Bacteria > Acidobacteriota > Vicinamibacteria > Fen-336 > JAGNNV01 > JAGNNV01. Next base: position 53,245 of record JAIBCN010000218.1, read on the forward strand.
CGCGCCTTCGCGCGCCTCCCTCCTGACCGGCCGCTACGGAATCAGAAATGGCGTCACCTGGAACAACGACACCGTCCTGAGGACGGGCGAGGTGACGATCGCCCAGCTCCTGAAGACCCAGGGCTACGCGACCGGCATCGTGGGGAAATGGCACCTCGGCGCGAAGGTGACCCAGATGCCCCTGCGGCTGGGCTTCGACTTTTTCTACGGCATGATGAGTTCACCCCCGGGAACGAACTTCGTGAGCGGCGAGGCGGTGACGAACGATTTTCCCGGAATGGATTTCCTGACCCAGAGGCTCACCGACGAAGCCACGTGCTTCATACGAAAAACCCCCGCCGACAAGCCGCTCTTTCTCCACCTCGCTCACCACGCTCCTCATTCTCCGAACGTGAATTCACCCGCCTTCGTGGGAAGCGCGGGCTGGGGGCCCTACGGGGACTCGGTGCAGGAGCTCGACTGGTCCGTGGGTCAGGTCATGAAGACGCTCGAAGAGACGGGGCGCGATCGCAACGCCTTCGTGGTGTTTCTGAGCGACAACGGCCCCGTGGGCGCCGGCTCGCCGGGGCCCCTCACGTATGGGAAAGGGAACATCAACGAAGGCGGCATCCGGATCCCCGCGATCGCCTGGCAGCCCGGAAGGATCCCCGCGGGCCGCCTCATCAAGGATCCGGCCTCGACCCTCGACTTCTTTCCGACGTTCGCGGCCATGGCATCCGCACCGCTGCCTGCCAGGGACTATGACGGCGTCGACATCAGCCAGTTGCTGACGGGAGAGGTCGACCGCATCGCGGGAAAAGGTCTGGGCGGAGGGCGTGAGTTCTACTACTTCATGGTCAGTGAAATCGCCGCGGTCAGGTCGGGAAAATGGAAGTATGTGCGGCCCGGCTTCCGGGACGCCCTTCCCGTCCTTTACGACATCGAATCGGACCCCGGGGAAACGAACTCGCTGCGCCGGTTCAATCCCGAGGTGGCGACCGCCCTGGACAAGCGCATCACCCAGTTCAAATAGGACGGGGATTGCCTAGCGGCAGGAGGCGCCGCGGCAGGCGGCGAGGACCTTCATCCGGGCATTCAGCCGGTTGACTTCCGCGGGATGCGCGGTGACCGAACTGTCCATCTGATAGGGGTCGGTCTTGAAATCGTAGTACTCCTCCTCGCGGGTGTCGTGGAGGACATAGAGCGCCGACTCGACCCCGTTTTCCACCCGAACTCCCTGGTAGGTGGGCATCAGAGTGGTCGCGGGATTGGTGTTGTCCCAGTACTCGATGAGGATGTCGGACCGCCAGGCGCTCTGGGGCGGGGCGGCGGGCGAAAGCAGCGGGACCAGGGATCGGCCCTCGATGGCCGGCGGCGTGGGTATCCGCGCCCAGTCCACGATGGTCGCGGGCAGATCGAGGTTCGCCACGAGGTGAGGGAGGGTGACGCCCCTGGGCCCACCCGGCACACGGACATAAAGGGGGATATCGAGAGACTCCGCGTAGGGTGCTGTCTTGTCGGTGAACCGGTGGGCTCCCGTGGAGAGCCCGTTGTCGGAGAAGAAGACGATGGCGGTGTTTTCCAGTTCCCCCTGGGCCTCGAGCGCCTGCACCACCTTCTCGATCATCTCGTCCACCGCCTGCAGAGCCCGCAGCGAGTTCCGATACTCGTTGTCGATGTTCGTCACCTGCGCGGCGGTGAAGCGGGCGATGCGTTTGATGTGCTTCGGCTTGTCATTCACGTCGGCCTCGTCAAAGGCGGGAGTGCGCGGGGCTCCTGCCGAGGCGAACATGCCCGCGTGTCGCGACGCATACTTCGACACGTTGTGCGGCGCGTAGGTGGAGACCATGAGGAAGAAAGGCTGATCGTCCTTCTCCTCCGTGCGGCGCAGGTATTCAAGGGCGCGGGTGGTCAGATAGTCCGTCTGGTACTCGCCGGCGGGGGCCTTGAGGTCGCGCCCGTCCTCGTTGAAAGTGAAGTTCGTGTACGCCTGGGGCTCGGTGAAGGCGAGCCAGTCATCCCAGCCCGGAGGCTTAGCGGTCCAGCCCGACCCGTAGCCGTTCGTGTATTTCCCGAGGTAAGCCGTGCGGTAGCCCGCCGCCTTGAGCCACACCGGCAGGGAATCGCCCTCCATCCCGCTGTCGCGATACTTCCCGTACCCGCCGAGCGGCGCGTCATTGCTCAGGATCTGGTGAGTATGGGCGTAGCGGCCGGACATGACGGTGGCGCGCGACGGGCCGCAAAGGGGTGTGGTCGAGATCGCGTTCTGGAAGGTCACTCCCTGCGCGGCGATGAGCGACTGCATCCGCGGCATCTCGCGGGCGCTCACCTCCTCCTGGTCGTCCGTCATGATCACGACGATGTTGAGGGGCCTGGGCGTCGGTGTGGCCGAAGGCGGCGCGGAAGAGGGCGAGGACGGCGACGGGCTCCCCGCGCCGCAGGCGGGAACGAGCCCGGCCAGAAGCAGGGGGACAACTCCCAGGCGTCTACGCGATCCGGTCATTTTCGGGGTCGCGGGACTATACAAAAAG
>JAIBCN010000009.1 GCA_019694155.1 Vicinamibacteria bacterium
TGTTCGAACGGCTTGATGGGCAGCTCGATCCCCTGCTCCTCGATGTCGGGCCAGGCGAGCGCCTCGTCGGCCAGAGAGTCGACCCCCGCCGGGTGGATGCCCCGCCGGCGAAAGGCCTCGATCATCGCCGCGCGCACATCGTTCTCGTCATCCGGCACGGCCTCCCGGTCGGCCGTCACCAGGGCCCGCAGGAAGTCGCCGAAGGTGACGTCGCAGGGGGGCAGGTACTCGAAGGCGCGGATGCACATCTTGAGAACCATGTGCGCGGCGCGGCTCGCCTCTTTGGCTATGCGTCCCACGAGATCGGGGTGGAGGTCGCCGTCCGGCAGCCGGCCGGTGCCTCCCGTGGCGATGCGGACGAGGTCGCGAATCCGCCGCTGGTAGATCGCGAAGAATCCGTCGAACACGGCCGACACCAGGATGGAGCCGCGCTCGTGGGGCTCGAAGACGCGCTGGATGAGCATCGGGTCGGGCGGACGGAAGGCAGGCTTTCCGTCCTCGCCCTTCACGGGCTCCACCGCGGAGCGCAGGGCCTGACCGCTCCCCGTCGCATATCCGAACTGCTGCGCCAGCTCGCCGAGCACGCTCGGGGAAGAGAGGTCCCCGCGGGTCTGCTGGATGACATCGGCGAGCATGGCGGGATAGGAGAAGTGCTGGAAGATGGCCACGATGTCGGAGAACGCCTCGTGGAACGCGCCCACGTCCGCGTTGGTCAGATCGCCGAACTTGCGGCGCAGCCGGTGTACGAGAGCGTGAGTGACCTCGTGGGTGATCACGTCGTGGGAAAGACAGGTGAAGACGGTCTGGCCCGGCAGGTTCTTTCCGGGGTTCTGGTCGTCGGCCACGAAGTACCCGAAGAAGATCGCGTTCTTCGAAGGATCGAAGTACGCGTTCGCGCCCTGGAACGCATGGGGAAACAGCCGCAGCGGGCGGTTGCGGAAAGAGAGGCGGCGGCCGAGCGCCTCCTCGAATGTCTCGACGACGTTCATGGTCACCGCGTAGACCATCTGCTGGTGGAACCGGGGGTCCGACTCCGAAGGGTCGAGGCCGTGGTTCATGAGCACGGCCGGGTGATCGAGATCGACGGGCTTGAGGAAGACACCCTGCGCCGCGTCGTAGTCGATGACCTGGACGCGCGCGCCTATCGGCCCCGGCAGGAGTTCCTCGCGACGCACCTGAAGCACGACGCGATTGCTCGCGACTCCTCGCAGCATCGGATCGAACGCGAAGATCTTGAGTGGCCTGCGGGCCGGCAGACGATATTCGAGAGCCGACATGAGGATACCTCCCGTATACGTGTTAGGACGGACCGAGGATATGACTTTTCCAGGAGGCCGCGGCGCCCTGGAGCGCTTTTCGCGGAAATAACGTGTTAGACAACGTTCGTTCAGTAGATTGAAATCTCGAAAACCCCGGAGCGCCTCCCGCCGTCTAATGGAGATGCACGGCGGCCGAACGACGCTCGGTACCCACTCCGCTCACACGCCCCGCCCGAACCGTCCTAGACTCCGCCCCATGAGGCAGCCACGGGCGGTGGACTTTGCCCTCGCCGTGCTGGCGGGGACCGCCTTCGCCTGCGGCGGAGGGGTGCGCGCGGAGACGGGCTCTCCCGAAGAGGCCCGCGTGGAGCGCCGCACCGTAGAAGACGTCTTCCTCCTGACCGGCGAACTCGCGGCGGTGCGCGCGGTGGAACTCGCGGTGCCCCGCCTGCCGGGCATGGACGGCGGCATGCAGGTGAAGTGGATCGCCCAGGACGGGGCCGAGGTGGCGAAAGACGACGTGGTGGTGGAGCTCGACAACGGCCGCGTCAGCGGCACGCTGGAGGAGCGCCGCACCCGGGAGGCGCAGGGCGCGATCGCCCTCGAGCAGCGGGAGGCGGCCCTCGATGCCGAACGCTCGGTGAAGGCCTTCGAGGTCGAGAAGGCCGCGGTGGCGCTCGCGAAGGCGAAGGTCGAGGCGGACGTGCCCGTCGAGCTGCGCGCCCGCAAGGAGTGGCACGAGAAGCAGCAGGCCATGGTGAAGGCGGAAGCGGCCTATGACAAGGCGAAGCTCACTCTCGAGGCTCACGACCGCACCACCGCGGCCGATCTGAAGGTGCTGAGGATCGCGCTCGACAAGGCGCGGCGTGAGGTCGCGCAATCGGAGGAGTCGCTGCGCGGGCTCCAGTTGAGGGCGCCGCGCCCCGGCGTGGTGCTGCTCGGCCGGTCGCCGCAGGAGGATCGGCCGGTGCAGCTCGGCGACAATCTGTGGCCGGGCCTGCGCGCGGCCTCGCTTCCCGATCTTTCGGAGCTGGAGGTCGCGGCCTATCTTCCCGAGGTGGACGATGGGCGCGTCCTTCCCGGCCAGGCGGCGCGCGTGATCCTCGACTCGGCGCTCGATCGCGTCCACGAGGGCCGCGTCGAGGTCGTGGCCGCGGTGGCTCAGGACGCGCGGTACGCGGGCGGCTTCAAGGTGCGGGTGTCGCTCGCGAAGACGGACCCCGTCTCCATGCGGCCCGGGCTTTCCGCGCGGGTCGAAGTGGTGCGGCGCGTCTTCAAGGACGCGCTCGTGGCGCCGCGCGCCGCCGTGTCATGGAAGGACGCGCAGGCCCGCCTGGCGCGGCCGGGCGGCGGCTTCACCGACGTGACTCTCGCGGCCTGCCTCGCCCTCGAGTGCGTGGTCGAGAACGGAATCCGGGAGGGAGACCGTGTCCGTGTCCGCTGACCGGGCGCGGCCCTGGCCGATCCGCGGCGGGCCCATGCTCGCGGGCCTTGTGGCGATCCTCGCCCTGGCCGCGATGTCGTGGAGTTCGTCCACCCGCGGGGTCGAGGCGCCTACCGCGGCCGCCCGGCTCGGCGACCTGCTGCTCACGGTGGACGTCGAGGGCGAGATCGCGGCCGCGGGCAGCGTCGACCTCGGCCCGCCCATCGTGCCCGACATGTGGGATTTCAAGATCGCCTTTCTGGCCGAGGAAGGAGCCTCGGTCAGGAACGGCCAGCCCGTGGTGCGCTTCGACCCGAGCCCGCTCCAGCGTCAGCTCGACGAGAAGCAGGCCGAGTTCGAAGAGGCGTCGCAGAAGATCTCGCGGGGGCGGCTCGAGTCGAGCGACAAGGGGCGGGACCTCGACCTTCAGCTCGCCGAGGCGACCTCGAGACTGCAGAAGGCGCAGACCAAGGCCGAGATCCCCGACGATCTGCGATCGCGCATCGAGGCCCAGCAGGCGGCCCTCGAGCTGACGCTCGCGCAGAAGGAAGTGGCGAGCCTCAGGGAACGGCGCAAGTCCGTGGGAACCGCGGAGACCGCCTCGCTCCGCTCGCTCATCAGCCAACGCGATCGCGCGCTGGGCCGGGTGACCGCGCTGCGGGCGGCGATCGACAAGATGACGGTGAAAGCACCCCAGGACGGCATCGTCATCTACAAGACGGGGTGGCGGGACGAGAAGCGGAAGGTGGGCGACACCGTGTGGTGGGGCGAGAAGCTCATCGCCCTCCCCGACCTCGCCCGGCTCCGCGGCGAGGGCGACGTGGACGAGGCCGACGGCGGCGCCATCGCGGCCGGCCAGCGGGTGACCCTGCGGCTCGAGGCCCTTCCCAACCGCGACTTCGACGCCACGGTGGCGCGGGTGGGCAGCACGGTGCGCCGCAAGTCGCCGCGCGTGCCCTCGAAAGTGTTCCGCGTCGAACTCGCCTTCGCGAAGCCCGACCCCGCGCTGCGGCCGGCCATGCGCTTCCGCGGCGAGATCGAGACCGCCAAGGCGGCCGGCGTCCTTCAGATACCCCGCGAGGCCGTGTTCTTCCGAGGCGACGGCCCCATCGTCTACCTCCGCGGCTGGCGCGGCTTCAAGGCCGTCCCCGTGAAGCTCGGCCGGACCGGCCGCGCCAACGTCGAGGTGCTCTCCGGTCTTCACGAAGGCGACACCGTGGCTCTCACCGAGCCCGAGGCCCGGACATGAACCGGCGAGCCGCCAGCGCGTTCGGGGTTGCCGCCCTGGTCGTGGCGGGCCTGGCCGCGGGGCGCGCGGCGCGCGGCAGCGATGTGGTGCTTCATACCGTGGAACGGGGCGTCCTGCGCAACGAGATCCTTGCCACCGGCATCGTCGACGCGGTGCGCAAGACGCCCATCTCCGTGCCGCAGGATCTCTCGAACGCGATGCGCGTCTCCTGGTTGAGAGCGGCGGGTCCAGTGAAGGCGGGGGACGTGGTGCTCTCGTTCGACCCCGCGGACATGGAGAAGGATGCCCTCGATTCGCGCTCGGACAGCGCGTCCGCCTCCAGCAAGCTCGACAAGGCCAGGGCCGAAGGGACCTCGAAAGAACGCGGCCTCGATCTCGATTTCACCGTCACCACCGACGAGCTCTCCCGCGCGCGCGACATCGCCCCCGAGGACACGCGCATCTTCTCCCGCAATCAGATCATCGAGGGACAACTGGATCGGGGCGTCCTCGAACAGCGGCTCACCGTGACCAGCGAGAAGAAGCAGGCCACGCACAAGCTGACCGGCGTGGACATGGATCTCGCGGCCATCGAGAGACGCAAGGCGGAACTCAAGCTAAAGCGCGCGGAGAAAGGCCTCTCCGCCATGCGCGTGCTGGCGCCCCACGACGGGATCCTCGTCTTCCCCATGAACTGGCGCGGAGAGGTGCTCAACATCGGCGATACCGCGTGGCCGGGTCAGACCATCGCCGAGATTCCCGACCTCTCCCAGCTTCAAGCACGGGTGTTCGTGCTGGAGGGCGACGCGTTCGGCCTCGCCGCGGGAAACCGGGCGCGCATCGAGGTGGACGGCCAGCCGGGGCTCGCCTACGAAGCCAAGGTGAAGCGCGTCGACACCCTCGCGAAACCGCGCGAACGCGGTTCGCCCGTGAAGTACTTCGAGACCTGGCTCGACTTCCCCGCCGATGCCTTCAGGAACGTCAAGCCCGGCCGGCGCGTGCGCGCGAGCATTCTGCTGACGGAGGTGGATGACGCCTTGTGGGTGCCAAAGGGCGCCTTGTTCCAGAAGGACGGACGCCGGTACGTGCTGAAGTCGGAGGGCGGAGCCCTGCGCGAAGCGGACGTGACCGTCGGGGCCTCGAGCCTCGGGCGCATCCAGGTGCTCACGGGCCTGGCCGCCGGAGACCGGGTGGCCCTGAGCGATCCGAGACAGGCGCGGCCGGGTACGAGCGGCGGCGGAGAGAACACGGGTGCGGCGCCCGCCGCAGCGAGCGCAGGCCGCTGATGGACTGGCACGAAGCTCTTCAAAGCGGTCTCGACTCGCTGCGCTCTCAGCGGCTCCGCGCCTTCCTGACCATGCTCGGGATGATCTTCGGGGTGGCCGCGGTGATCGGGATGCTGTCGATCGGCGCCGGAGCCGAGGCCCAGGCCATGCTGCTCATCGACGCCATGGGCGTGCGAAACGTGGTGGTCCAGGTCCGCGAACCCTCGCGCGACAACGAGCTGCTCGAGCTGCGCCGTTCGTCGGTGGGCCTGTCCGAACGCGACGCGCGCGCCATCGCGGAGGCGGTGCCGGGTGTCGCCCGGGTGGCCCAGAAGTCTGTGGTGGAGGCGTACAAGGTGATGGGCGAGGCGGGCCGCGGCAAGCCGAAGGTGTACGGCGTCTCGCCCGGTTACTTCGCCCTGCAGCGCCTGACCCTGATGGAAGGCCGCTTCTTCGACGCTCGCGACGAAGCCGAATTCGCCCAGGTCTGCGTCATCGGTGAGAACGCTCGGCGCGAGCTTTTCGGATTCGGCCCGGCGCTCGGCCGCCCCCTCAAGGTGAACGAGCGATGGCTCACCGTGGTGGGCGTCCTCGGAAACGCCCGGGGCGCGGGCAAGGAGGTGCAGGGTGTGCAGCTCGCCTCGACCAGCAACGACATCTACCTGCCCGTCACCGCCGCGCAGCGCAAGTTCGCGGCCCCTCCCCTCAAGAGCGCCCTCGACGAGCTGGTGGTCGAGATGGAGCCGGGACGGTCTCCCTCGCAGGCATCCGCGGCGATCGAGACCCTGCTTCTGCGCCTGCACGGCGGGGCGAAGGACTTCGCTCTCGTGGTTCCCGAAGCGCTCCTCGAACAGAGCCGGCGCACCCAGCGCCTCTTCGACCTGGTGATGGGCTCGATCGCCGGGATCTCTCTGCTCGTGGGCGGCATCGGGATCATGAACATCATGCTCGCGACGGTCATGGAGCGCACGCGCGAAATCGGCATCCGGCGAGCGCTCGGGGCCACGCGCCGCGACATCCGGAATCAGTTCGTGATCGAGGCGTTCACCCTCGCCGCCACGGGGGGCGTGCTCGGCGTGGTGATGGGTGTCGCGATCTCGAAGGGCGTTTCGCTGTGGGCGGGCTGGCAGACCGTGGTGACGCTCAGCTCGATCCTGCTCGCGACACTCGTCTCGGCGGGCGTGGGCCTCGTCTCCGGCATCTATCCCGCGACCCGGGCGGCCGGTCTCGACCCCATCGAGTCGCTTCGCTACGAGTAGGCTTCCCGCGCCAACGCCCCCGCTTTGCGTTAATGTTGCTCGCGACCCGAAAAGGAGATCACATGAGACAGCGCATCCTGGCTTTCAGCGTCGCCCTCCTGGCGGCCGGACTCTGGACTGGAACGTCGATTCACGCGGCCTCGAGGTATCACCTCGTCGTGGTTCACCCGGCGAGCAACGCCGGCCAGGGCGTCGTCACGGTGGACCGGGGCGCGCTTCATCCCTACACCGACCGCAGCGGTCCCGCCGACTGCTCGAAGGGGGTTTGCGGCGCTACCTATGCCGCGGGCGCCCGCGTGACGCTCACCGCGACGCCGGCGGCCGGCAGCACGTTCACGGGCTGGGGCGGAGAGTGTTCCGGCGCAACCCCCACGTGCGTCGTCCGGATGAGCCGCAGCCGGGACGTGATGGCGTACTTCGGCAAGTAGCGAACCCAAGCCTGATCCGATCCCGACCCGACCCCAAACAGATCCTGCCGTGGCTGGTGGCGGTGGCCTTCTTCATGGAGGCGCTCGACACCACCATTCTCAACACCGCCGTGCCCACGGTGGCCGCCGCGCTGGGTGTGCCTCCGCTGAGTATGAAGGCGGTGCTCTCGAGCTACACCCTGAGCCTCGCCGTCTTCATTCCCATCAGCGGATGGATGGCCGACCGCTTCGGCACCCGCGCGGTCTTCGCGTCGGCCATCGGGGTCTTCACTCTGGGGTCGTTCCTCTGCGGGATCTCCGGCAACATCCATCTCCTCGTGGCCTGCCGCATCCTGCAGGGGATGGGCGGGGCCATGATGGTTCCGGTCGGACGCATCACCATGGTGCGGACGTTCGCGAAGTCGGAACTCATCCGGGCCATGAGCTTCGTGGCTGTCCCCGGCCTCGTCGGACCGATGCTCGGTCCCCTGGCCGGCGGCCTGATCATCAAGTACTTCCACTGGAGCGTGATCTTCTTCGTCAATATCCCGATCGGCCTGATCGGGCTCTATCTCATCTACCGCCACCTGCCCGACTACCGCGGCGAAAGGCCGCGCCCGCTCGACCTCGTGGGGCTCATCCTGTTCGGCACGGGGGTCGCGCTGCTCTCCTACGTGCTCGAGGTGTTCGGCGAACACACCCTGAGCGGACGCGAGATCCTCGGGCTTCTGCTGCTTTCCCTCCTCCTTCTCGCGGGGTACGGCCTCCACGCCCGCGCCATTCCCTACCCTCTGCTCAACATGGGCCTGTTCCGCATCCGCACGTTCCGGTCGGCCGTTCTCGGGAGCTTCTGGACGCGGCTCGGGATCGGTGGAATCCCCTTTCTCTTCCCCCTCCTCTATCAGGTGGGCCTCGGCTTCACGCCCGTGCAGTCGGGGCTTCTGATGATGCCGCAGGCTTTCGCCGCCATGAGCCTCAAGCTCACCATGCCTCGGATCCTCACCCGCTTCGGTTACCGGCGCGTCCTCATCTCCAACACCGTGGCCCTCGGCGTGATGCTCGGCCTGTTCGCGACCATCGGCCCCGCGACACCCGTGTGGCTCATCGTGGCACAGGTGTTCTCCTACGGGTTCTTCACCTCGCTGCAGTACACCAGTATGAACACGCTTGCCTACGCGGATGTCCAGGAAGCGGAGGCGAGCAGCGCCAGCAGCATCGCGAGCACCGGCCAGCAGATGTCGATCAGCTTCGGTGTCGCCACCGCCTCTCTCGCCGCCGCGGTCTTCATTCCGGATCACGCGTCAGCGGGGCGCGAGAGGTTCGTGATGGGCATCCACCAGGCCTTCCTGGCTCTCGGCGGCCTGACCGCCCTTTCCGCCCTTCTCTTCCGAACCCTGAAGGATGAGGACGGCCAGCTCGTGAGCCAGCACCGGACGGCCGTCGAAGGCGACTAGGGGCGCGGGCGCCGGAGGCCTACGCCCGGGGGCGTTCCCCACGGGCTTCGTGGGAACCTGTCGCCCGGCCGGGACGTCTAAGCCTCTAATGACGAGCACTACCCTGGGTAACCTGCGCTACGCGCTACGCGGACTCCGAAGGAGCCCCCTCTTCGCCTCGGTCGCGATCCTTTCCCTGGCGCTTGGGATCGGGGCCAACACCGCGATCTTCACACTGATCGATCAGATCCTGCTCCGCAAGCTCCCCGTTCAATCTCCTGAACAACTGGTGATGGTCTACCAGCGGGCGAGCAACATGGGCAGCAACATGGGGGACCGGATGAACTCCTATCCCCTGTTCCAGGACCTTCAGCAGAAAGCCGAGCCCTTTGCAGACGTCCTGTGCCGGAGGCTCGTGCCGGTGTCCCTGAGTGTCGCCAATCAGACGGAGCGCGTCCAGGCCGAGCTCGTCTCCGGCAACTACTTCTCCATGCTGGGCGTAAGACCCGCGGCGGGCCGGGTCTTCACCACCGAAGACGACAAAATCAAGGGCGGCCATCCGGTCGTGGTCCTGAGCCACTCCTACTGGGTGAGCCGGTTCAACGCCGACAAGGGCGTCGTCGGGACCACCATCCGCGTGAACGACTACCCGATGACGGTGGTGGGGGTGTCGGCCGAGGGCTTCGCCGGCCTCGACCCCACGCAGGCGCCGCAGGTGCGGGTGCCCGTGCAGATGAAGGAGCAGGTGATGCCGACGCTCGGCTGGCTGAAAGTCGAGGACCGGCGGGCGCGCTGGGTTCAGGTCTTCGCGCGACTGAAGCCGGGCTTCACGGTCGAGTCGGCGCAGCCAGAGGTCCAGACCCTCTTCACCCAGATCCGCGCCTACGAGATGACGCTCGAGGCCGCGAAGGACTGGTCGGCCTATTCGCGCACCGAGTTCATGAAGGGAAAGCTCCTCCTCGCGAACGCGGCCATCGGTTACTCCGGCCTGCGCAATGACTTCTCCACGGCGCTCGTCGTCCTCATGTGCATGGTCGGCCTGGTGCTGCTCATCGCCTGCGCCAACGTCGCGAACCTGCTCATCGCCCGCGGCCTGATGCGGCAGAAGGAGATCGCCCTCCGCATCTCTCTGGGGGCCACCCGAGCGCAGCTCGTGCGCCAGCTGCTGGCCGAGAGCCTGGTGCTCTCCTTCCTGGGTGGCGTGCTCGGGGTCGGGATCGCGTTCTTCCTCACCCGCGGTCTGCTCACCCTGCTTCCCCAGCAGAGTCAGCCGCTGCTCGTGACACCTTCGCCCGACCTGCGCATCCTCGCCTTCACCTTCGTTCTGACCCTGGTCACCGGAGTCGTGTTCGGCCTCGTTCCCGCGCTGCGCGCGAGCCGTCCGGATCCCTGGACGACGCTCAAGGACACCGTCGGGTCCATCGCGGGGACCGGCGGCTCGCTTTTCCTGCGCAAGGGACTCGTCACCGCGCAGGTGGCGCTCAGCTTCCTCCTGCTGTTCGGCGCGGGTCTGTTCGTGAGCAGTCTGCAGAATCTCAAGACCGCCGACACCGGGGTGCAGCTCGACAACCTCGTCACCTTCCAGCTCTCCCCCGCCCTCAGCGGCTACGACGACGAGCGCGCCACGATCTTCTACCGCAACCTCCGCGAGAGGCTGGGGGCGCTGCCCGGAGTTCAGTCGGCCTCGCTCGCCGCGGTCGCCATCCTCGCGGGCGACGAGTGGGACAGCTCGATGGCGGTGGAGGGCCACCAGGCGAAAGACGGCGAGGACATGCAGGCCTTCATGAACGCGGTGTCGCCGGGCTACTTCAAGACGCTCAAGACGCCGATCCTCGAAGGTCGCGACTTCACCGAAGGGGACGCCCACAAGGACGACGACGAGAACACCACCCCCATGGTCGCCATCGTGAATCGCAAATTCGCGGACCACTTCTTCCCGGGCAAGAGCGCCATCGGGAAACACCTCGGATGGGGAGGCGGGCCGAATTCGAAGCTCAACATCGAGATCGTGGGCGTCACCGCAGACTCGCTCTACGAGGGCCCCCGCGAGGGCGTCAGGCGGCAGGTCTTCATTCCCAACTGGGGCAAGAACAACGCGGTGTTCTACGTGCGCACCACCACGCCGTCGGCCGCGGCGTTCACCATGCTGCGCAACGAAGTCCGGAGCATGGATGCCTCGATCCCGGTGTACGGCCTCAAGACCGTGGAAGGCCAGCTCGACGAGACGCTGCTCACCGACCGGCTGATCGCGATGCTGTCCGCAGGCTTCGGCGTGCTCGCAACCCTCCTCGCCACCATCGGCCTGTACGGTGTGATGGCGTTCGTGGTGGTTCGCCGCCGCAAGGAACTCGGCATCCGCCTGGCCCTCGGCGCGCAGCCGGGCGTGGTCACCGGGCTCGTCATGAAGGAAGTGCTGATGCTCCTCGCCATCGGCCTGCTCGCGGGGGTGCCGACCGCGCTCGGCCTCGGCCGGTATGTCTCCTCGCAACTCTACGGGGTCCAGGCTCACGACCCCGCGATCGCCATCGCCACCGTGGCGCTCCTGAGCTTCGTCTCGGCCGCCGCGGGCTTCATCCCCGCACGCCGGGCGAGCCGGATCGATCCCCTGCTGGCGCTTCGGTACGAGTAGCGCCCGCCGGTCTCAGCGACGGGCGTCGGTCAGCCCGTGCCGCCGCAGGAGCGAGTAAAGCTGCCCCCGCGTGAGTCCCAGGAGCTTCGCGGCCTGGGACTTGTTGTTCTTCGCCTTGTGGAGCGCTTTCTCCACCAGATCCTTCTCCACCGCGTTCAGCTCCAGGCCTCCCGCTGGGAACGCGGGGCCAGGCGCCACGACCGCTTCAGGGGCGGCGACCGAACGCGGCGCGATGGTGACAGGCAGGTGCTCGCGGGCGACGAGGCCGCCGTGGCACAGGATCACGGCGCGCTCGATGGCGTTGCGCAGCTCGCGCACGTTGCCGGGCCAGGTGTGGGCGAGCAGCAGCTCCTGCGCGTCCTCTGAAATCCCCGCGGCCGGCCGGCCCACGCTCTCCGCCAGCTCCTCGAGAAAGGCCTGGGCCAGGACGAGGATGTCGTCGGGACGCTCCCGCAGCGGCGGGAGGTGAATCTCGAAGACGCTCAAACGGTAGTAGAGGTCCTCACGGAAGAGGCCGGCCTCGATGGCCCGCCGCGGGTCGCGGTTGGTCGCGGCCACCACGCGCACGTCGGCCTTGAGGATGCGCGACCCGCCGACGCGCTGGAACTCTCGCTCTTGCAGCACACGCAGGAACTTGGCCTGAACCAGGGGAGACATCTCCCCCACTTCGTCAAGGAAGAGCACGCCGCCCGCGGCCTGCTCGAGCTTTCCGGTTCTCGCGCTCAGCGCTCCCGTGAAAGCGCCGCGCTCGTGGCCGAAGAGCTCGGATTCGAGGAGCGACTCCGGGAGCGCAGCGCAGTTGATGGCGACGAAGGGGCCGCGGGCGCGCGGTGAGCCGCGGTGGAGGAAGCGGGCGAGGACCTCCTTGCCGGTGCCCGACTCGCCGGTCACGAGCACCGTGGTGTCAGTGGATGCCACCCGGGTTGCGTCCTCGAGCGCCTTCTTCCATTTCGCGGACTGACCGATCGCACGGTGCGCGGAAAAACGCTCGAGCTCGCGCGAGAGCACGTCCACCCGCGCTTCGAGCTGCACCGCGCGCTCGTGTTCCTGGGCGATCCGCCGCTCCTCTTCTGCCAGCTCCTGATGGGCGAGGGCCAGGGCCACGTGATCGGCGATGCGCGAGGCGAGCGCGCCGTCCTCCTCGTCGTAGGCGTAGGGACGCCTCGACATGAAGACGACGCCGCCGATCGGACGCTCCCTCGCGCGAATGGGAACGCGGAGGGTCGAACGAATACCCGCGGTGGTGACGAAGCGAGTCCACGCGGGGCCGGGGCGCACCTCGACATCGACGGGCTCCGGAGCGTCTCGCGGCGAGATCCTCGCGCGCAGCACACCCTCGCGAACCAGACTCAGGTCCTGGGCGAGGAGGAACCTCCAGTTGGTGTCGAGCGCCTCCTCCTCGGTGCTGAACCGATATTCGGGCAGGTCGAGAAGTCCGGCGTGAGTCGCGGCCTGGACCT
>JAIBCN010000074.1 GCA_019694155.1 Vicinamibacteria bacterium
CGTCGAGGTGATGATCAACAACGAGGCGGTGGCGAGTCTCATCCGCAAGGGGAAGAGCTTCCAGATCCCTTCCGTGATCGCGACCGCGCGCGAGCAGGGGATGCAGCTCATGGACACCGAGCTCATGCGGCTTTTCAAGGAAGGCCTGGTGAGCGCCGAGGAGGTGTACATGAAGGCCGCGAACAAGAAGGACTTCGAGACTCTCGACGGGGCCGCCGCACCGCGGCCGGGAGCCTAGGCCATGGCGCGCCTCGACTCCTTCCTTCGTCTGGTGGCCGAACAGAAGGCGAGCGATCTGCACTTCCATTCCGGAGCGCCGCCCACCATCAGGTTCGACGGCGAACTCCTGCCTCTTCCCTTCCGCACCCTGTCCGACGTCGAGACGAAGCGCTTCCTCGACGAGATCCTGACCACCGAGCAGAAGGAGATTCTCTCCGTCCAGGGCCAGGTGGATGTCTTGTACTCCCTTCCTCAGGTCGGGCGGTTCCGGGGCAGCATCTTCGGCCAGGTTCAGGGCTGGAGCGCCGTGTTCCGCGTCATTCCCGGCTCGATCCCCACCCTCGACGACCTTGGTCTTCCGCCTTCCATCGAGAGGCTCGCTCGTCTTCAAAACGGCCTTGTTCTCGTCACCGGGCCCACGGGTTCGGGCAAATCCACCACCCTCGCCGCCCTGGTCCGACAGATCAACCAGGCCTCGGAGCGCCACATCATCACGGTCGAGGACCCGATCGAGTACGTGCACGAGCCCGTGCGCAGCCGGATCACCCAGAGGCAGGTGGGAAAGCACGTGGAGAGCTTCGGCGCCGCCCTGCGCTCGGCGCTGCGCGAAGCGCCGGACGTCCTCGTCATCGGAGAGATGCGGGACTCCGAGACCATCCAGCTCGCCCTCTCCGCGGCGGAGACCGGCGTCCTGGTGTTCGGGACGCTCCATACGAACACCGCGGCCCGGGCGGTGGATCGCATTCTCGACACTCTCTCCGAGGACATCCGCGATCATGCGCGCGGCGTGCTATCCGTACTCCTGCGCGCCGTCCTTGCTCAGCGCCTTCTGCGCCGATCCACGGGCGAAGGCCGGGTGGCCGCGGTCGAGGTGCTGCTTGGTTCCACCGCGCTCGGGCACATGATCCGCGAGGGGAAGACGCATCAGATCGAAGGCACGCTCCAATCGGCGAACGACCTGCAGGGCTCTCTCGGCTTCGACAACTGCCTGTTCCGTCTCGCCAAGGAACGGCTGGTGGCTGCGGATGAGGCGGTGGCATTCGCGCGCATGCCCGACGCCCTGCGCAGGCGCCTGAGCGAAACGCCCCGGGACGAGCAGTGAGCGAAGAGGGCAAGGCCACCCGGGACGACGACTCGGATTCGAGGACGCTCAACATCGTCGGCCGCGTCAATCAACTCGAAACCGAGGGCCGCTTCGTGGAGGCCGCGGCGCTCATCGCCGCCACCCTGCCCCCGGGCTCCGAGGAGATCCCTCGTCCCCTTCTGCCCATGGCGCGGCGAGCGGTGGCTCTCTTCGTGCTGGGTGGGGAGGTGCGCTCGGCCGCGCAGGTCATGGTTCGCTTCCCCATCGACCTCGCGCTCCTGATGGCCGATGAATCCGGCCAGCCGCTTGGTCTTGCCGCCGCGGCACTCGCCGAGGCCACGGGGCATCCGGAACTTGCGTTCCGGCTGAGGTCCTGGCAGGGGCACTATTCCGGCGCCGCCCGCCTCGCCCGCCAGCTGGGCCGTCATAGCGAAGCGGGGGAGCTGTTCCTGCGCGCCCGTCTTCCCGTCGAGGCCTCGCGATCGTTTTCGCAGGCCGGAGACCGAAGACATGCCCTCGAAGCGCTTCTCGGCATCGAGAGCACCGATCCGGAATACCGGGGAGCATGCGTGACCGCGATCCGCCTGGCGAGCGAGGAGGGGGAGATCTCCTACGCCCTCGACCAGTTCGTGTCCCCCTTTCTGGAGGCGCCTGCGCACGACGCCGCCGAACTGGATGCGCTCACCTTGCTTGCCAATCTCTACCTGCGAAAAGGACTCCGCGAAAATGCCAAGAGGGCGGCCGCGGCCCTGCTGGCCGCGGACCCCGCCCATCCCATCGCCCTTCAGATCCAGGCCACCATCAAGGTGCAGCTGGCTGACGAGGCCGCCCTCCTTCCCGACCTGCCCGCCGCCCCCCGGCTCCCCGATCCCGAGGACATCCTCCAGGCTCCCGGCAGGCTGCCGATCGCCGGCGTCTTCTCGGTGGGGACGCTGGTCGAGGGGCGTTACAAGCTGGTGGCGCGGATCGGACGCGGCGGGACGTCGGCGATCTTCAAGGCTCTCGACACCGTCCTCGGCGATCACATCGCGCTCAAGGCTTTCCTTCAACCCGTCCCCGACGAGAACGCCGATCGGCGGATCCGCCGCGAGCTGAGGATGGCGCGCGAACTGACCCACCAGAACATCGTGCGGGTTCATGAACTCGGGTCGCAGCAGGGATTCAGGTACATCACCATGGAACTGCTCGAAGGCGTCGACCTGCGCGACAAGATGGTCGCCGGCCTCACCATGGCCAAGGCCCTCGACTACCTGATCCAGGTTTGCGACGGTCTTAGCGCCGCGCATGCGAAAGGCATCGTTCATCGCGACATCAAGCCCGAAAACTGTTTCGTCACCAATTCGGAGGTGGTCAAGATCCTCGACTTCGGTATCGCCAAGGTGGTCGCGGCGCCAGGCGCCACGCAAAGCGGGGCCATTCTGGGGACGCCCGCATACATCTCCCCCGAGCAGATCAACGACTACAGCGGCGTCACCCACAAGGCGGACATCTATTCCCTGGGCATGGTCGCCTACGAGGTCTTCGCGCACCGCACCCCCTTCGGTCTGCCCGACCTCATGAGCCTGATCCGCATGCAGCTCGACGAGATCCCCCCCTCGCCCCGCGAATTCAACCCGGCGATTCCCGAGTCGCTCGCGCGGATCATCCTGAGAACGCTCGAGAAGAAGCCCGAGCTGCGCCACGAGAACTGCGAGGAGCTGAAGATGGAGCTGATCGGGGTTCGCCCCCTGCTCATCTGACCCGCCCGGTTTGCACTTTCAGGGTCTCGTTCCTAAGATCCGTCCGTCGTTCCCTCCCTGAGACACCGTACCCATCCCGCCCGTCTCTCGCGGGGCTGCGTCGATCGAATCGATCCGCAGCCTTTGAAATCGCGAGCCCGAAAGAAAGAACAAGATGTCCGACGAAGAGAAACCCGAAGGGTCTGAAGACCCCGGGTCGGCCCCGCCGTCCGAGTCGCCCGCGGGCGAAGCGGCGCCGGAGGGCCGCGCGAAAGGAGATCGCGGACGCGGTCGCCGCGGGCGGCGAGGCCCGAAGGCCGCCGCCGCTGCTGCCGCGACGGGGGAGGATGCCGCGCCCTCCCCGGACTCCCCTGAGGCTTCTGAGCCTTTGGCCTCGGAGGTCCAATCGGAGGGCCCGGCCCCCCGGGACCGGAAAGATCCTGCCGAGGGCGGAGACCGACGCCCGGCCAGGCCCGGTCGAAACGAAGGGCGCGGGAAGCCCCGTCGCGAGAAGCAGACGGTGACGAACGCCCGACCCGCCGCAGCCCCGCCCAAGCATCGGGAGCCCAGGCGCCACCATGACGTGCGCACGAAGGACGGACGACTGATCGACGTCGAGGACGATCCAGACACGGCAACGGCCCTCGCTGCGGCGGCGGCCGCAGCGGAGGGCGCGAGGCTCGATCTGGCGCAGCTCAAGGAGATGCCCATCGGCGAGCTCGCGTCGGTCGCGAAGGATCTGGAAATCCCCGGCGCGCTCAACATGAAGAAGCAGGAACTGGTCTTCCAGATCCTGCGCGCCCAGGCGGAGAAGCTCGGGCTCATCTTCTCGGAAGGCGTGCTGGAGATCCTGCCCGAGGGTTTCGGTTTCCTCCGCGCCCCCGAGTACTGTTACCTGCCCGGTCCCGACGACATCTATGTGTCGCCCTCGCAGATCCGCAAGTTCAACCTGCGCACGGGCGACACCATCTCCGGTCAGATCCGGGCGCCCAAGCCGGATGAGCGGTACTTCGCGCTCATCAAGGTCGACGCCATCAACTTTGAACCGCCCGATCTCACCCGGGACAAGCCGCACTTCGACTCGCTCACCCCGCTCTATCCGCAGGAGCGGCTCAAGATGGAGACGGGCCCCGAGCAGATCTCGAATCGAGTGCTCGATCTCGTGGCTCCCCTCGGCAAGGGTCAGCGCGCCCTTATCGTGGCCCCGCCTCGAACGGGGAAGACCATCCTGCTCCAGCAGATCGCGAACGCCGTCACCCGGAACCACCCCGAGGTCGTCCTGATCGTTCTTCTCATCGACGAGCGACCCGAGGAAGTGACCGACATGCAGCGGTCGGTTCAGGGCGAGGTGATCTCCTCGACCTTCGACGAGTCGGGCGAACGCCACGTTCAGGTCGCGCGCATGGTGCTCGAGAAGGCCAAGCGCCTGGTCGAGCAGCGCAAGGACGTGCTCATCCTCCTCGACTCGATCACCCGCCTCGCCCGCGCCTACAACACGGTCGCTCCCCAGTCGGGCCGCGTGCTTTCGGGCGGTGTCGACGCCAACGCGCTCCAGGAGCCGAAACGGTTCTTCGGGGCCGCGCGCGCGGTGGAGGAGGGCGGTTCCCTCACCATCATCGCCTCCGCTCTCGTCGAAACCGGCTCGCGAATGGACGAAGTCATCTTCGAGGAATTCAAGGGCACGGGCAACGCGGAGATCGTGCTCTCACGCAAGCTGACGGAGAAGCGGATCTACCCGTCGATCGACATCGAAAAGACGGGAACCCGCAAGGAAGAACTGCTGGTGCCCAAGGATGAACTCAACCGGGTCTGGGTGCTGCGCAAGGTCCTCTCCGCCATGTCGCCGGTGGAGGCGATGGAACTGCTGGTCGAGCGGCTTTCGAAGAGCAAGTCGAATACCGCCTTCCTTCAGAGCATGGGAAACGGCGGCTAGCCTGATTCCCGGGTAGAGAAAGAAAACGGGCGGCCCTGGGGCCGCCCGGTGGATGGGGTCAATGGGTGCTGCTCAGCGGGGGCGCGGCATCCCCGCCCGGCGTCGCTGGTCCTCGAGATCCGCCAGCGACTTCTGCAGATCGGCCAGCTTCTTCTTGTCGGCTTCGATGCTGTTCGCGAGATCGACGCGCTGGGGAGTGATGTTGATCAGCGACGCGAGAACCCGCTCGTTGCGCGCGATCGTGGCCTCGGTCTCCTTGATCTGATCCTGAGCCGCCTTGACCTTGTCGTTCCATTCCTTCTGCTGGTCGGCCGCGATCTCCTCAGGAGTCTTGTCCTTCTTCTTGGTCGCGGACCCCGTGGCCGCCGCTCCCGTGGGGGTCGAAGCCGTGGCGCTTTCGCCCTCGGGCGCGGCAGCGCCGCCCGTGCGGTCGCTTTCCGTGTACGTCTTCGCGGCGCCCCCTGCCTTCTGCACCTTCGAGCGGCGCGCCTTCTCCGCCTTCGCGAGCTCGGTGAGGCTTGGCTGACTCTGCGCGGCCGCCGACGTGGCGAGCGCGACCGCGGAAACGACGACCAGAAGATTCTTCATGTTCATGGGATGTCTCCTCCTGAAAGAGAACCGAACCCCACCAGTATAGATCGCAACTCGTTCCCGGACCGCGTGATAATGTCCACACTTGACCGCCGCCAGCCAATCAGGGCCCAGGGAACCCTTGGCGGAAGCCGCCCGGTCCAGGGCGGAAAGGAACGCCAACGTCGCGGCCCTGATGACCTTCGCCGCGTTCCTGGGCCTCGGTTTCGCCCTGCCCTTTCTCCCCCTCTTCGTCCAGGAACTGGGGGTCTTGGACCCGGCGGACGCCGCCCAGTGGGCAGGTGTCCTGATCGGCGTGGGGCCGCTTCTCGCCGGGTTTCTCGCCCCTTTCTGGGGCGGCCTCGCCGACCGTCATGGCTACAAGAGGATCGCTCTCCTCGCGCTCACCGCCATCGGCCTCGCGCAGGTCGTCGCCTCTCTCGCCCACCATCCCATGCACGTCCTGGTGTCTCGCGTGCTGTCCGGCCTCTTTGGCGGCGTCGGTCCGCTTGGGCTCGCCATGGCCTCGGGCTCCTCTCAGAAGGGTGGAGGAGCGAGCCGCGCGATCGGGAAAATACAGGCCGCCCAGATTCTGGCCGCGGGCTTTGGTCCTCTTCTCGGCGGCACCCTGGCTTCCTATCTCGGCATCCGTGCCGCGTTCTGGGCGGCCTCGATCTCCTGTCTCGTAGCGGCGCTGGTGGTCTTCGTGTTCTACACCGAGGATCGTCCGGCTGCGACGGCGGCTCACAAGGAGGCAGCCCCGCCGCGAGCGGAAGGCCTCACGGGCGCCTTCTTCGGCGCCCTTGTGTTCCTGGTGTTCTTCGTGAATTTCGCGTCCCGTTCCTTCACTCCGATCCTGCCCGCGCAACTTGGTTCCTTTGGCGTGGCCCACGCCTCCCTGGCGCTGAGCACGGGCATCCTGATCTCCGTCTACTCGATCGCCGCCGCCGTCTCGTCCTTCGGGTTCGGACGCCTGGCCGCCACCGTCGACCCCGTCCGGCTGGTCAGCCTCTCCTTGTTTCTGTCGCTCCTCGCCGCACTGGCCATGGCCCGCATGGCCACCTTCGGGGGATTCCTGGGGATCGCCCTCGTCTACGGCCTCGTTTCCGGAGGAGGATTGACCCTTGGATACAGCATCGGATCACGTCGATTCCCGGAAGCCTCGCGCGGCGCCTCCTTCGGAAAACTCTCGGGGGCCGCGCTGATCGGCGGGGCCATAGCCCCCGCGTTCGCGGCCTTCGTCGCCCGCTCGGGCCTCGAGAACGTCTACTGGATGAACGCCCTCATCTACCTCGTCCTGATCGCCACGGCCATCCTGTTCCTGCGCGGACCCGCGATTCGGGCCTGATCCCGTCGGTTACCGGTGCGGGGCGCCGGCGAGGGACGTCCGGTTGCGGCCGGTCTCCTTCGAGGCGTAGAGGGCCTCGTCCGCCGAGTGGATCAATTCCTCGGGTGTGGCGTAGCCGAGGTCGGTAGCGGAGACGCCGCAGCTCGCGGTGATGCGGAGCTGCTCGGTTCCGACCTTGATGACCCGATCCGCGAGGGCCTTGCGCAGCCGCTCGGCCATCCGGAATGCGGCCGGGCCGTCGGTCTCGGGGAGGATGATCGCGAACTCCTCGCCGCCGTAGCGCGCGGCCAGATCGCCGCCGCGCACCTGGAGTCGGATCTCCGCGGCCGCGGCCTGCAGCGCGATGTCACCCACGGTGTGCCCGTAGGTGTCGTTGAGTCGCTTGAAGTGGTCGAGGTCCAGCATGAGCAGAGAGAGCGACTGGCCTCCGCGGCTCGCCTGTGACGCCGCTCTCTCGAGCGCCTCGTCGAAGGCGCGCCGGTTCAGGAGATTCGTGAGACCGTCGTGAAGGGCGAGCCGCCGGTTCGCCTCGGCGAGCTCGATGAGGGCGATGGCGGCCGCCGCCTGGTTGGACATCAGGGAGATGACGCGGCTGACGCTCGCATCGAACGCCGCCCGCTGGCCGACCGCCACCAGGGCGCCCTGCAGCCGGTTGCGAAAGACCAGGGGATGGACGAGCAGCGTCTCCCCGGGCAGGCCGCCGCCCGGACGGAAGAGGGGAAGGCCCATGTCGCGCGGCGTATCGATTCGCATGGGCTCGGGCTGGCCCTTGAGGTACCAGGACATCCAGGTCCGATCGGAGCCCCTGGTTCCCGAACCGATCCACTCCTGGAACTGGTCGGACATGCCGGGCAGGCCCTCGATGACATCGCCGCTCAGCCGCACGATGCCCGCGCCGATGGTCTTCGGCGCCATGTCCTTCACGGCGCGCGCGACGAACTGGTGGATCTCGGCCACCTCGGTGATGAGGGCCATGCTCTGTGACGCGGAAGCCGCCGCTTCGAATTCCACCTCGCGCTCCGCGTGGGCCAGGGTCTCGCGTTCGTTTTCGACGACGTGCGAAACGAGTTCGGCGAGGCGCTTCAGCGAATCCTCGACATCGGAAAGCGCCTGGCTCTCCTCGTGGTCCACCACGAGGACGCCGCTGATGGTGCCCCGTACGAAGACGGGGACAGCGATGAGCGTCCCGATCCTCTTCTCCTTCTTGTAGTAGGGCAAGGACCAGAGGAGGGTCCGGAAGTCGGTGGCGTAGAAGGTCTGCCGGCGATCGAGGACGAAGCCCACGGGATCGCCGTCGAGGGGCAGAACGGCGTCGGCCCAGACATCCTCGGGCCCGGCGTGGGCCCGCAGGAAGGCCCCGCCCCGCGCGTGATCGATGTCGAAGAACAAGGCGGCGTGCGCGTGGTTCATCCCGCGCGCGAGCTCCAGGAAGGGCGCGAGCGTCTTCGTGAGGTGGGCCGAGCGTTCCAGGTCGCGGACCGTGCGCGCCTCCTCGCTCACCTTGTGGAGAGCGGAACCGTCCTTGCGCCGCACCGTGCCCCGGAACGTCTTGTCGGGGTCGATCTCCGTCTCCAGGAAGTCCGCGCCCTGCCGCATCTTCGTGATCACCCGCCCGAGCTCGATGGTGCGCGCCTTGAGACGCGCGAAGGCGCCGCTCGCCGCGAGCGCGGCGCCGCCCATGCCGAGAACGTCGGCGAGGAACTCAAGCGCCGTGGGGGGGCGGGTGGCCCCGGCGAGGAGCAGACCGGAGCCGAGACCGAGAGTGACCGTCCAGAGCATCGACTCCGAGCTCGCGGTGAAGATGACGAGGATCGCGAGGGGCAGCCACAGAGGCGCCGCCCTCGGGAGGATGGTGAGGCCCAGGGCGATGAGGAGCGCCACCAGGTTGTGCTGGGCCGCACGCGCGATCCAGGGCGCCTTCGGAAGCGGAACCACGAGCAGGCTCACGAGGAGCGCGGTCGCGGTGACGAGGACGAAGACCGCGCCCAGGCCGGGGCCGATCTTCAGGCCCGGGATGAAAGGGGCGGCAAGGAAGAGCGCCGAGAGCACGAGGCCCAGGACCAGGAGACCGCGGGCGATCGCGGGAATCCTCGATCGCTGCGCGGCCCTGGTCTGCATCCTCGGTCTGCCCCCGCAGCTACTTTAGTTCGGGTCCGAGCACCAGCGCGTAGGAAACGAGGTCGTCCTCGGTGAGGCCGAGCTTGTTGAGGTTCGAGTAGTACTGGCGGATCTCTTCGGCGTGGTCGGCGCTTTGGGCCCGCCGCTCTCGGATGTCCTTGATGAGCTTGAGCAGCGTCTGCACCAGCTTGGGGGTGATGGAGACGCCGCCGCGGGTGAGCTTCGCCTCGTGGCGCTGCAGCACCGCCTCCACGGCCACCGCCCCCGAGTGCTTGCCGAAGAGAAAGCGCAGCTCGCCGCCCACCATCTGGGGCTCGACCACCTGGTAGATGGCGGGGTGGATGGTGATGCCCGCGGTGTGGATGCCCGTCTCATGAGTGAAGACGTTGTGGCCGATGATGGGCTCGCCGCCGCCCACCGGGAGGCCGCTCATTTCCTCGACCTTCGTCTTGAGCTGCCAGAGCATGTCGTAGCGGAAGCCCGGGATGGTGACGCCGTAGAGCTCCTTGAGGATCATCACCGTGGTGTGGAGCGGCGCGTTGCCCGCGCGTTCCCCGATGCCGTTCACGGTCATGGTGGGGATGGTGGCCCCATGGTGCAGCGCGCGCACGGTGTTGTAGGCGGCGAGGCCGAAGTCGTTGTGGAAGTGGATGACGAGCGGCTTGTCGGGGAAGGCGGCCACGATCTTCGGGATGTAGTAGTCGACGCCCTCGGGGGCGAAGTAGCCGACGGTGTCGGGATAGGCGTATCGCGCGCCGCCCGCCTTGTAGCAGGCCCCCGCCAGTTCGATCAGGTAGTCGACGTCGGCCCGCGACCCGTCTTCGCCCCCGAACTCGACGACCTCGACGCCACGGCTGCGGGCATGGGCGATCGCGGAAGTCGACATGCGGATGTTCGCCTCGCGGTAGAACGACACCGGGAGGTCGAGCCACTCCTCGGGCTTGCGTCCTTCGAGACCGAGCAGCGTCTTGCCGATCTTGTACTTGAGATGAAGATCCGATCCCGAGGTGAAAACGAACAGGCTGACGTCGTGGGGCTTGGCCCCGATGCCGGCCAGGAAGTCGAGGGTGACGTCGATGTCCTTCGTGTTCGAACGGCACATCACCACGATCTCGCTCCGGATGCGGTCGCGTTTCCTGGCGTCGAGGATGAGCTGCAGCGACTTGCGCTCGGAGGGCGCCGCGGAAGGGAAGCCCACGTCCAGCATGTGCACGCCCGCGTCCGAGAGCATGCAGGCGAGTTCGAACTTCTGTTCCGGGGTGAAGGCCACTCCCGGGGTCTGCTCGCCGTCGCGCAAGGTGGTGTCGTAGAGCCGGATCTCGCTCGCGCGGGGGAACGCGGTGCCGGCGGTGAACTGTCTCGGGAAGTGGATCAGTTGTTCGAGGGGTTCGCGCAGTTCAACCATGAGTGTCCTTGAAAGAGAGCGGGAGAGGGGCTTTTGGATGATAGCCGGGCGATCTGATCGGGCGTCGCCGCGATGGTGTCAGCGATCACCGGTGAGATCGAGCGCCATGAACCGGGCGCCCTCGACCGGGTTGAAGCGATAGGCGGGGATCTCCCCGAACCCCAGCCGCTCGTAGAGGCGATGCGCGGATCGCATCGCGGGCAGGGTGTCGAGGAGCATCCGCCGGTATCCTTTGGCGCGCGACCACTCGATGGCTTCGCGGGCGAGGCGCTCGCCCGCGCTCAGACCGCGGAACGCATCGCGGACGTAGAGGCGCTTCATCTCGCAATCACCGTCGTCGATGCGCCGGACCGCGATGCATCCCGCGGGCATGGCCTCCGACCAGGCGAGGAACAGGGCTCCGCCCGGCGGCGTGTAGTCGCCGGGCAGGCGCTTCAACTCGCCGGCGAAATCCTGGAAGGAGAGATCGATCGAGACCCAGGCCGCGTACTCCTCGAAGAGCTTCCGGGCCACGGCAATGTCGCCGGCGCCTCTCGCGGGCCGGATGGAAAGGGACGTCATCGCCCGCGTGGCCCCGGGCCGGGATGGACTTCGAGCGTCCGCGCGAGCCACGAGGAGAGGGTGTCCAGGAACACGGTCGCGAGCGCCTGGCTGGGGAGGCGATCGTAGCGGTCGGTCGCGCCGACCGGGTCGTGATTGAAATGATGGTTGAGGTTCTCGAACAGCTTCAGGGTGACCTTGCGGTTGCCCGCTTCGCGCATCACGCGATCGAGAGTCCGGGCTTCGTCGGGCGACACCGCGCGATCGGTGAGGCCCTGCAGGATCAACACGGGGCAACGGACCCTCCGGGCCGTGGGCAGAGGATCGCGATCCTGTGACCAGGGCCTCCACTTCTCCGTACTGGCGGCCACGTTCCGCTCCTGTCGGGCCATCCGCTGCTCGAGAACCGCGGCCCGGCGCTCCGCAGGGATGGAAGCGTCGCGCGAGATGTCATACGCGTGCTGGTAGCGCATGGTCTCGCGAAAGCTCACCGCGGGCGCGCCCATGAGCACCAGGGCCGCCACCCGTGGATCGTCCGCCGCGACCATGGGGGCGATCTCTCCTCCGAAGCTGTGTCCGATGACCGCGATGCGCGCGGGATCGATCTCCTTCCGTGAACGCAGCCACGCGATGGCGATCCGGGCATCTTCGGCCACGTCGTCCCCGGTCGCCGCGTTACCGTCTCCCGTCGATCCGCCGATGCCGCGGTCGTCCAGGCGAAGCATGGCGATGCCCTTCGATGCGAGGGCCCCGGCGATCTCACGAAAGGGTCGATAGGGATGTTCGGGAGTCCGGTTCCCATCCCGGTAGTGCAGGCCCGACCCGGTCAAAGAGATCGCTGCCGGGAAAGGAGCGCTCCCGGTCGCGGGCACGGAGAGCGTGCCGGCGAGCCGTCGCCCGTCTCGTGCCGCGATGACGACTTCCTCATCGTGGGACCCGGCCGGGCAAGGCGAGGCCAGAAGGAAGACGCCCAGGATGGCTGGCAGGAGATCCAGGGCGGCGGAGTTGAAGGCGCTCACCCCTTTCCGTCCAGATGGAAGCGGTGCAGGGCGCGATGGAGGACCGGAGCCAGCACTACGCCGATGGCCAGCACGAAGACGAGGCCCGCGAAGAGAGCGTAGGTCCCGGCAAAGAGCTTCCCCGCGTCGGTGTGAAGCTCGGCCACCGGACCCATGCCGCCGAGGATCATGGTCGCGTTCAGGTACGCGTCGACCCAGGTCTGGCCCTCCAGCCAGTGGTAGCCCGCCATGCCCATCCCGAGAGTGAGGGATAACAGAAGAAGGGCGCCCAGCACGTGAGTCCTCACCCGGTCGACGAAATGCCGGTGAGAGAGGAGAGGCTGGTGCCGGTGCTCGTACATGGGGGCGCGCG
>JAIBCN010000030.1 GCA_019694155.1 Vicinamibacteria bacterium
ATCAGCAGGGCGGCCGCAAGGGCGAGAGTTCGATTCTTGTTCATGGTGTCCTCAATGCGGCGCGGTCGGGCGTTCCGCCCGGGGTTCTCCTCACGCTCTACTCAAAAGGGAGGCTGCGGCGCCGCGGTCGGGGAGACCGGGGGCCGGGGCGGAGCGGCGGGGCGGGGCGGCGTGATCGAGCCGTGGTAGTGGAACACGCGCCACTCGTTTCCTGTCCGGCGCCAAAGCACGGTGACGCGTCCCACGATGTCGCGGCTCGCCCCCGACTTCGCCACCTGGGTCTGGGCCCAGGTCCCCGTCTGCACGAGCACGTCGCCCACCTTGTCGATCTTCATATCGTCGTTGAAATCGAACTTCGAGATGGTGAAGTTGGTGGTGGCGGCCGTCCACACCCGCTTCAGCCGATCGAAGGTGAGGAGGGGCCCTTCGTTGATGTCGTAGTAGACGTTCCCGGCCTGGGATTCGAACATCTTGTCGAGGACGGAGAGATCCTTGGAGACGATCGCCTCCGTGAACTGCTTCGTCTTGGCCTTGATCTCCGCCACGATTTCCGGGGGGGCGCTGGACGCGGGTGCCGGGGGCGGGGCGGGTGGATTCTGCGCGGGGCTCAGGGCGGCGCCCGTCAGGGTCAGCGCGAGTGCCGCGGTCAGGGCAGTGCTTCGTTTCACGGGCGTCGTCTCCTTCATGTTGGTTCGTGCTTTCAGGCCTGGGTGATCTGTTTCGCGAACGTCTCGGGGTCGATGTTGGCGCCGCACACCACCAGGCCCACGCTCCTCCCTTGAAGCCGCGAGCGAAGGGGGTGCATCAGGGCGGCGAGGGCGGCGGCTCCCGCCGGTTCGACCACGAGTTTGGCCGATCGGAAGAGAAGGCGCATGGCCTCGCGGATCTGGTCGTCGTTCACCAGCACCACTTCGTCCACGAACATGCGGTTGAGCGCGAAGGAGTAGGGCTCGCAGCGGGGCGCGCCCAGGGAATCCGCGATGGTGCGGACGGCGTCGATCGACTGGGGCGAGCCCGCCTTGAAGCTGAGACTCAAACTGCACGCCCCCTCGGGCTCGACCACGTAAACCTCGGTCCGGGGGCTCAGCTGCTTGACCGCGCAGGCGACCCCCGCGGTCAGCCCGCCGCCGCCAGCGGCCACGATCACCGCGTCGAGGGAGGCGCCTTCCGCGCCCACCTGGTCAATGAACTCCATGCCCACTGACGCCGTGCCGAGCGCGGTTTTCGGGCCCTCGAAAGGATGGACGAACGTCCGGCCCTCGCTTGCTTCGATCTCTCTCACCCGTGCGAACGCCTCGTGCACGTTTTCCACGAGCTCGATGGCGGCGCCCATCTCACGGCACACCTGGACCCGGAAGGGATTCGCGCTCTTCGGCATGACCACCTTGGCCGTGGTGCCCAGCATGCGCGACGAGTATCCGAGGGAGATCGCGTGGTTGCCGGCCGACACCCCGGTGACGCCGCGGGCGAGGGCCGGGGCATCGAGGTCCAGCATGACCGAGAGCGCGCCGCGCGGCTTGAAGCTCCCCGTGCGCTGGAACAACTCCTCCTTCAGCCAGACCTGCGTCGAGGCCCCGACCCTCGCAGACAGCGCATCGTCGACCAGGCGGCGGACGGGAGTGGAGACCACGAGATCGCCGAGCCGTGCCCGGTTGGCGCGGATGGCTTCGATGGTGGGGGCGTCGATAGGTGGATTCACCCCTGGAAGCCTATCCCGTACACCCTACGCGTCGCCTTCTTCGAGAACCGCCTTCAGGGGATGTCCTTCGGCGCGGGCGAGGGCATGGACCTCCTCGACCTTGGTCTCGGCTATCTCGAAGGGATAGACGCCGGCCAGACCCGACCCCTCCACGTGCACCTTCAGCATGATGTGGACGGCCTCCGCCTCGCCCTTGCCGAAGATGTCCATGAGGACCTCGACCACGAACTCCATCGGCGTGTAGTCGTCGTTCATGAGGAGGACTCGGTAGGGCGGGGTCTTCTTCTCCTTCTTGACCGTCTCCGTCCGCTCAAGAACGTCGTCTTTCGGGGTTCCCGTGCTCATGAATGTCGCGTCAAGACTACTTCCAAGGACCGGGTTCGGACCAGAACGGCGCCCCGCAGTTTCGCTCAGCCCGCAGGCACCTTCTCGAAGGCGCGGTTCGAGCGTATCCTCCGCGCGCGTCCTGTCCCCGGCGCGCCGGGACTCAGAACCCGGAAAGGAAGCCCGAACCCGAAGATGCTCGTCAACTGCGCCGCGTACCAGCATGGGAAGAAGCTGGCGGATATCTCGTTTCCCGAGATCGGCCAGTACAAGAACCGCCCGAACTGCTTCGTGTGGGTGGCGCTCAAGGACATCGAGCCCGGGGAACTGGAGACACTGCAGGAGGAGTTCGACCTTCACGAACTTGCGGTCGAGGATGCGCACCACGGCCATCAGCGTCCCAAGATGGACGAGTACGGCCAGTCCCTGTTCGTGGTGCTCCAGATCGTGGAGCCCGCGGGCGAGGAACTGAGGGCGGGAGAGGTCGCGATCTTCGTGGGGCCGGGCTACGTGATCACGGTGCGCCGCGACTCCCAGCACGGCTTCGCCGATGTGCGCTCCCGGTCCGAGCTGGAGCCGGAACTTCTTCAGCACGGGCCGGCCTATGTGCTCTACGCCCTCATGGATGCGGTGGTGGACCGCTACTTCCCGGTTCTCGACGGCCTCACCGAGGAGATCGATCAGGTCGAGGAGCGCATCTTTTCAGGCCAGAGCACCCGCGAGCACATCGAGGCGCTGTACGGCCTGAAGCGCAAGCTGATGGTTCTCGATCGCGCCACGGGCCCGCTGCTCGAGGTGGCGGGGAAGCTCCACGGCGGCCGCGTTCCGCCCATCTGCTCCGGCCTCGACGAGTATTTTCGCGACGTCTACGACCATCTGCTGCGCCTGAAGCAGACGATCGACTCCCTGCGCGACATGGTGACCACCGGGATCACGGTCAACCTCTCCCTCATCGGCCTGCAGGAGACGGAAATCACCAAGCGACTCGCCGCCTACGCGGCGCTCGCCGCCGTGCCCACCATGATTGCCGGGGTGTACGGCATGAACTTCGAGCACATCCCGGAGCTGAAGTGGGCGTACGGTTATCCCTTCTCGCTCACCCTCATGGTGGGGATCGACCTCGCGCTGGTCGTGATGTTCAAGCGCGCGAAGTGGCTCTAGCGCCCGGGCCCGAGCAGAACCGCGTTCATGAAAAGCAGTTCCGACGCCTGCGAATAGGCCCGGAAGTTCGGCTCCTCCGCGAAAGCGATGACGTGACCCGCGCCGAGCGGCTCGTCCATCAGGAAGGCCTTCTGCGCGTATGAGTCCTTGTTCTCCTTCCAGACGATGCCGCTCACCGCGAGCTTGTCGACGGTCGCGTAGACGCCCACGTTCACTCCCTTGTCGAGCTTCAGGGGGGTGAAGACGCGCTGCCCGTCGACCATCACCTGGAAATCCGCGTCGAGGCCGGCGGTGAGCCAGTGCTCGGTGTCGAGGCGCCCCTGCAGGATGGCGCCCGCGATGAGGTCGGGCCGCGCGCGCTCCGGGGTGATGGCGCGGTTGTAGTCGAACCCCTTCTTGTCGCCCGCGGCTTCGGGCTTCTTCGCCTCCGTCGACTCGTCGCTCCGGCCGTCCTTCAGCTCGGTGTCGGTGGAGAGCAGACCCACCTTGTCGCGCGACGCCCAGCGGGAGGCTTCGCTGATGGTGATAAGCGTGCCGCCCATGCGCACGAAGTCCCTGAGACGCGCGACGTCGGCGTCGCCGAGCACGCCCTCGTAGTTGCCGTTCGGCATCACGATGACATCGAACTTCCGCAGGTCGGCGCGCCGCATGGTCGCGACGCGCATGGCCGTCACCGGCTGCTCGAAACGGCGCTCCAGGACGTAACGCGCCCATCCCGCGGAGAGCGACGAGGTCGGCGCATCCCACATCAGAAGGACCCGCGGCGACTTCATGCGCAGAACCTGATTGCTTCCGAGAGAGATGCCGCCTTCATCGACGAATCCGGTGTTCGCGGCCACGATCTCGACCCCCCACTTCGAGGCGAGGGTCTGAAGAGTGGCGTGCAGCGTGGGCGCGTTCTCGGCCACGCGGATGATCGCGGTGCCGACACCGTACTTGCGGCCGCCGAGCGAGAACGCGTCGTCGGCACTTCGTACCAGCACCCCCGTGCGCGCGGCCTCCGCCATCGCGGCGGCCGCCGCCGATCCCCAGGGAACGATGTAGGCGACGGTCGCGGCCTTCACCTCGGGCGCTTCCACCTTGCCGGGATCGAAGCGCGACCGCTTGCCCGTGAGCTTCACTTCGGACAGCACGCAGTCCACGTCGAAGAGCGCGGGCAGGCTCCAGGTCGTAATGTCGTAGAACTGGTCGGGAAGGAGACGCGCGCGCCGCTCCTCCTGCTTCTTCAGGAACGCGGGATCCATGGGCACGTCGCGGTCGAGGAGGTTTTTGATCAGGCGCTCCGTCGGCTGTCCCAGCGGCACGATGTATGAGCCCGCGGGATACGACGCGCTCTTCATGATCGTCGTGCCCGCCTTCGTGCGCAGGGCGGCGTCGGGCGTGCCCGAGGCCTCATCGGCGCGGAACACTTCGACACCCTGGGCCACGAGCAGGCTCGCGAGACGCCGCGCGCGCGAGGGATCGGCACCCGGGATCAGGACGTACTCCCGGGCGCCGCCCTCGTCGACCGCGGACTTGCGGAAGGCCACGAAGTCGTTGAGGAGCGCCTTGCGGTTCTCGGCCGCGGTCAGCGCGGTGCGGATGGCGGAGGTGAAGTGATGGACGACGCCGTCCTTGAAGGTGAGGTCGTTGCCGTCGGTGCGGCGGTAGATCAGGCCGCGTGACGACGCCTGCTCGAAGGTGTGCCCGAGCGACCCCTGCGCCATCGGCCACGACACTCCGTAACCCGGGTAGAAGGAGTCGTAGATCTCCCCGATGAAGTAGGCGAAGCCGCGCTCGTCGAACTTCGCCGCGTTCGCGCGCCCGATTTTGTCGATCCACTCGGTCTGGGTCTTCGTCCGGTAAGGGTTTCCCGGAGGAGCCGAGGGCGGGAAGTAGTAGGTGGCGTCGCCACCCTGCTCGTGGAGGTCGACGGTCACCTGCGGGAAGAAATCGAGGAAGAGCTTCACCCGGCCCGCGGTCTCGGGCTGGGTGATGGCCAGCCAGTCGCGGTTCAGGTCGAAGAGGTAGTGATTGCTGCGGCCGCCCGGCCAGGGCTCGTCGTGCTCGGCGGAGAGCGGCTCGGAGTCGGGCGAGGCCGCGCGTCCCTGGAGATTCTGGAAATTGAAGCGCGCGCGGCCGTCGGGATTCTGCATGGGATCGATCATCACCAGGGACTCGCGCATGATGGTGTCCACACCGGGATCGTTCTTCGCGGCGAGCAGGTGATAGGCCTCGGCCATGGCAGCGTCGCCGGAGGAGATCTCGTTTCCGTGGACGCCGTGGATCAGCCAGGTGATGATCGGGGATCGATCGACGATCGCCGCTATGTCCGCGGGCGCCAGACCGCGCGGGTCCGCGAGCTTCTTCATGTCGGCCTTGATCGAATCGAGGGCCGCGATCCGCGCCGCGCTGCCCACGAACATCACGACCAGCGGCCGGCCTTCATACGTGCGCGCGTATTCGAAGACCTTGGCCCGCCCTCCCGAAGCGGCCTCGAGGGCGTTGAAGTACGCGATGAATCCCTCGCCGGTCGAGATCTGTTCGCCGTGGTCGTATCCCAGCACCTTCCGGATGGTGGGGATGGCGGGATCGTAAGTGGTGCCGGGGGAGAGTTCAGGCGGTCCGGCGAGCAGTGCGAGAAGGGTGAGCGACAGCATGGAGGTCTCCTTGGGCGGGCGTCTGCGGGTCGGGAATCATAGGGCCCGCGGCGCCGCGAGCTCCTTGCAGATGTAGATCATCTGCCCTGCGTGGTGATCCAGATGCGCCACGCAGCGGACGAACATGGAGAGCCGGTCCTTGACGTCCTCGGCTCCCACCGCTTCCATGGGGGCGTGCCAGTCCGGTTCGCCCTGGGCGGCGAGGGTGGCGAGGAGCAGGTCGACCGCTTGATCGAACGCGCGAAGCACATCGTCCTTGGCGCGCTGCGAGGTGTCCGCGAACTCCTTCGGCCGATCGCGGACATAGCCGGTGCCCGCGATGCGCGCGCCGATGTAGTAGTTCAGATTGCCGGTGAGGTGGAGAAGGAGGTGGCCGGCCGAGTTGCCGTATCCGTAAGGCCGCCGCCAGAGCTGGTCGTGAGAAAGGGGCTCGATCAGGGAGTGCACCTTCTGGCGCACCCTGCCGGCATGAAGGGAGAGTGCCGAGGACAAGAGCTTCGAGAGGGTCGGGTCGCTCATCGGGAAACTATAGAGGGCGAGCGCGGGCAGAGCGGCGTGGTTCATTTTCTTGAATCGGACGTGTTCCGCGGCATCCGAAGTAGTCTCGGCGCAGGAGCTCCACCGATGATCCGTGACTTGAACCTCGCCGCGCGCGCCCTGATGCGCCGCCCCGGCCTTCTCGTCGTGGCCGTCGTCAGCCTGGCCCTCGGCATCGGTGTGAACGTCGCGGTCTTCAGCGTGGTCAACAGCGCATTGCTGAAGCCGCTGCCCTATCGCGACTCCGACCGGATCGCCGTGGTGTGGCACACCTTCGGCACGGGGCAATCGCTCCCCGCCGTCCACCCCAAGGACGTTCGCGACTACAAGGAACGAAGCCGCCGCTTCGAGGACTTCACCCTGATCGGCGGCTTCGAAACGCTCTTCCAGGCCAAGGGCGATCCCGAACTGGTACGGGTCGGGAACGTGGCCGCAAACTTCTTCACCTTTCTCGGCGTCGACCCAGTACTCGGCCGCCACTTCCTCCCCTCCGATGACCTGCCCGGAAGCGCCCGGGTCGTCTGGCTCGACTACGACCTCTGGCAGCGCCACTTCGGCGCGGATCCCGGCGTCATCGGCCGGATCGTGAAGCTCGACGGCGTCGAGAACGAGGTGGTGGGGGTACTCCCGAAGGGTTTCGAGCTGTTCCTGCCTTCCGAGGCCTTCTTCGTGAAGCGGCCGCAGATATGGAAGCCCGCGCGCATCGATTTCGCCAGGCTGCCTCCGCGCAACTGGACCGCGTGGACCGGGCTCGGGCGCATGAAGAAGGGCGTGACTCTCGATCAGGCGCGCCAGGAGATGGCAGCACTCGGAGCGCAACTGCGGGCCGAGGTGCCGGAGTTTCAGGCCGGAGACCTTCGGGTCGGCCTCATCCCCCTCGAGGAGGATGTGGTGAAGCAGGTGCGCGGCGGCCTCTGGGCGCTCATGGGCGCCGTCTGCTTCGTGCTCCTCATCGCGTGCGCGAACGTGGCGAGACTCCTCCTGGCCCGCGGCTTCACCCGCGAGCCCGAGTTCCGCATGCGGGCGGCGCTCGGAGCCACCCGGCTGCAGCTCGCGCGATCGGTCATGGCCGAGGGCTTCGTCATTTCCGTGGGCGGCGCCTTCATCGGCGTCCTCATCGCGCAGGCGAGCCTTCAGGTTCTCCGCACCGTGCAGGCCGCAGCCATACCGCGCCTCAACACCGTGCGGCTCGACTTCGGCGTGCTTGGTTTCGCGGTGGGCGCCGTCCTCGTCGCCACATTTGTTTCGGCGATCGTGCCCGGCTTGCGCGCGGCCCGCGCCGTGGCCTGCCCGGGACCCGTTGCCGATGCCCGGTCCACGGGATCGGCGCACCGGCACCGGCTGCAGGACCGCCTGGTGATCGGGCAGGTGGCTCTCGCGGTGGTGGTGGTGGTGGGTACCGGGTTCATGATTCGCAGTTTCCGCGCGCTCATCGATGTTCCTCTCGGCTTCGAGCCGCGCGGGATGCTTACTCTGCGCCTGGCTTTGCCCCGCGCCCAGTACCCGGACGCCGCCGCGGCGCGTGAGTTCTACCGTCAACTCGAGGAGCGCCTCAAGGGCCTTCCCGGCGTTGTGTCCATGGCGGGGATGAGCCGCATGGTTCTCTCGGGCGCGGGCCCCCTTCAGACCTTCGCCTACGATGAGGAAACCGCGCGCAACTGGGAATCGAGAACCGCGGACTATCGCGAGGTCTCGCCAGGCTTCTTCCAGGCCATGGGCGGCACGATCGTCTCCGGACGCGAGTTCGAGGACGCGGATGCGCAGGAGGGTGCGCCGCGCCGCCTGGTGATTGACACACTGCTCGCGCAGCAGGCGTTCCCGGGCCGCGACGCGGTGGGGCAGAGACTGCAGCTCGAGCCCGAGGGCCGGCCATCCGATTTCGCGGAAGTCATCGGAGTCGTGGCCCCCCTCAGCCTGCAGGGGATCGTGGCGACCACCATGCCGCAGCTGTTCCAGCCCGGCATCTACACGCGCATGCGGTCGAGCGTTCTCATCCGGACGACGGGCGACCCGAAGGATCTGGTCGCCGCGGTGCGCCGCGAGGTGAACGCCCTTTCCAGAGATGCGGCGGTTCAGGAAGTCCGCACTATGGACGAGGTGGTTTTCGAGGCGCTCCTGCCCACCCGGCTCGCCGCCGGACTCATGTCGGTCTTCGGCGTCGTCTCCGTCCTGCTCGCGGGCCTCGGCATCTACGCCGCCCTCGCCTACTCGGTTTCCCAGCGCATCCGCGAACTGGGCATCCGCATCGCTCTTGGAGAGACGCCCCGCAGCCTCAAGACGCGCGTTCTCTCCCAGGGCCTGCGTCTCGTCGGTATCAGCCTCTGCCTGGGCACGCTCGTTTCGGCCGCCTTGAGCGCGTCCGCGCGAGTCACCTTCTACGGTGTTCATTGGACGGACCCCGTGGCCTACGCTGGCGCGATCGTCCTCCTCGTGGCCGTGGCCATGACCGCATGCTGGATTCCCGCGGCGCGCGCCGCGCGGGTGGATCCCCTGCGCGCCCTGAGGCACGAATAGGTGATCTCTTTCACCTGAGTCCATAGGACCCGGGGCGTACACTTTGCGCCCATGATCAAGGCCTTGTGGGTCTCGGGCCTCGTGGTTCTCCTGGCCACCGTGGCAATGTTCAAGGCGCCGCCCGGCCAGGGCGATCCTCTGGGCACCCTCTTTCGGACCGCGCTCGCCGCCTCCGTGCTCGTCTTCGCGGGCCGGCTCGTGGGAACGGCGGCGCACCGGCGGCCGCCCCGCGCGCTGGCCGCGCGCGTCGTGATCCTCATCTTTGTGACTGTGGCGATCGAGGTCGCGGCCATCGGCTTCTCGCCCAACTGGTCGATCGCGTTCGCGGTCTGGTACGCGGCCCTCTTCGCCGCGGGCGGCCTCCTCAATCGCTGGTGCGATGCTCCCGAGCGCTACGCCGTTCTGGTCGCAACCTTCATCGTCGTGGCGACCTCACTGATCCTCATGGTCATCGCGGCCGTGACCCCGCGCGCGCAAACCGACCTGACCTCGACCGCGGTCCTCGTCTCGTTGTGGCCCAACGTGACCCGCATCGCCGGCCATCCGGTCGAAGCGGCATGGACATGGCTAGGGTGGCGGCTGCTTGACCGCCTTCGCCGGCCCGAGGCCCGGAGGCCCAAGGCGCTCGCGCGCCCTCTGGCCAGGCCCGTTCCGCGCAAGGCGGGGTAGGGCTCACTCGCGCGTGAGCGCGTCCACGAGAGGAATCCGGCCGGCGCGCCGCGCCGGGCCATCCGCGGCCAGCAAGGCCATGATCGCGAGCACGGCGACGGAGAGGGCGAGGGTCAGCGGATCGTAGCCTTCCACCTTGTACAGCAGCGGGCCCAGGCCGCGGGCGGCGGCCGCTGCGGCGATGAGGCCCACCGTCCCTCCGGCGGCCACGGGCCCGAGCGCCTGTCGGGCGACCAGGCGACGCACATCGCCCGCCGTGGCTCCCATGGCCATGCGCACTCCGATTTCGCGGGTCCGGGTCGCCGCCGCGTAGGAAGCGACCGAGTAGACCCCGGCGGAGGCGAGGAGAAGGGCGAAGGCCGCGAAGGTCAGCAGCGCGAAGGTGACGACGCGCCGCTGCACACCCTGGCTTTCGAAGGCCTGCTCGAGTGTTTGAACCAGGTAGATGGGCTGAAGAGGGTCGAGCCTCTTCACGGCGTCGCGCACCATCGGGGCGAGGGACAGAGGGTCACTCGAGCTTCGGACCACGGTCATCAACTGGTTCGAGAAGCCCGCCTGGGCGAGGCTCACGAAAAGCTCCTGGGCCTCCGGCCGGTCGAGGCCGCGGTTCTTCATGGAGGCCACGACCCCCACCACCTCCGCGACCAGGCCCTCGCCGTCCTTCCCGAAGCGAAGCCTCTGACCCAGCGCGCCGCCTTCCGGGAAATACCGCTTCGCGGCGGCTTCGTTCAGCACCACCACGGGCGGCGCTCCCGCGCGGTCGTCCCTGGTCAGGCCTCGTCCCTCGCGAACGGCCAGGCCCATGGTCGAGAAGTAGTTCGGCGATACCGCGGTGAAGTAGGCGCTCTTGAGCGATCCCTCGGCCTTCACCTCCCGGCCCTCGATCAGGAACGACATGGTCGAGAAATAGGCCGGGGGCGTCTGGGTGGCGAGGGCTGCAGCCCGGACTCCGGGAAGAGAGAGAAGGTCCGCTTCAAGCGTCTCGAAGAAGCGCTGGAAGGCCGCGGGATCGCGATGGCGCTCCACCGCCAGAGTGGTGCGGAAGCCCAGAATCTGCCTGGCATCGATGCCAGGGTCGACCGACTGAAGGCGGACCAGACTTCGCACGAGCA
The DNA here is from genome assembly GCA_019694155.1 of Vicinamibacteria bacterium. Classification (GTDB taxonomy): domain Bacteria; phylum Acidobacteriota; class Vicinamibacteria; order Fen-336; family JAGNNV01; genus JAGNNV01. Next base: position 10,656 of record JAIBCN010000030.1, read on the forward strand.
GGCCGCCGCACGCGATGAGAAGGGCCGCGAAGGCCATCTGGAAGCCGACGAACACGCGCTGGGCCCGCAGCCTCCCTCCACCGCTCGTCGAGGCGGCGCCTTCCGAGCGGAGCGCGGCCTGGGTGTTGTGTCGAAGGGTGTGCAGCGCGGGCGCGAGGCCGAACAGGAATCCGGCGAGGAGCGAGATCAGGAGGGTCGCACTGAGGACCCGCGCGGAAAGAGCGATTTCGCCGGGAATGGGCAAGGTCACCCTGGAGAGGGCGTACTGCAGGCCGCGCAGGCCCTGGGTGGCGAGGGCGACCCCGGCGATGGCGCCGAGCAGGGAGTGCAGCAGGCTCTCGCACACCAGCTGACGGAGGATCTGGCCGCGTCTCGCGCCCAGGGTGATGCGCATGGCCATCTCGCGGCTCCGCTCCATGGCGCGCGCGAGCAGCAGGCTCGCCACGTTCACGCAGGCAACCACGAGAACGAAGAGAGCGGCGAGGAAGAGAATGGCGGCGGCCGGGCGCAGGATGCCGACATTGATGTCGACGAACGATCTCGCTTCCATCCGCCACCTCTCATATTCGGGCTGGCTCGATCGGAACTGCGCGTCGGTTCGAGCGGCGATCGTCCCCAGTTCGGCGTTCGCGTCTTCGAGGGATCTGCCGGGCGCGAGCCGGGCGAGCATCTGGAACTGCCGGCGCCCCCGGGGATAGGCCTCCGGTCCCACCGGCATGGGCAGCCACAGATCGGTCCCGTAGATCAGGGTCTTTCGGGGGAGCACGCCCACGAGGGTGTAGACCTCGCCGTTCACGATGAGCGATGAGCCCACGCGGCTCGGATCCGCGCCCATCCGGTTCGTCCAGAAGCGATGACTCACCATGGCGACTTTCCGGCCGCCGCGGATCTCCTCTTCGTTGAAACCGCGGCCGAGGGTCGCGGAAACACCGAGCGTGGGCAGAGCGTCGCCCCACCAGAAGGCGCTGAAGACATTCTCCGTCGACCCGCCCTCGGAGATCTGACGGTTGCCCATGTCCCAGGCCACGATGGAGGCGAGGGTCCGGCTCGAATCGCGCACGTCGACGTACTCCGCGGGCGAGAGGTTCTCCCAGAAGCCAAGGTCCTGCTGGAGCTTCGGGAACGCGCTGCCCACCCCCACCAGCCGATCGGGCTCAGGGAAGGGGAAAGGGCTCAGGATCACGCCATCGATGACGCTGAAGATCACGGTGTTGGCCGCGATTCCGAGGGCGAGGGTCGCGGCGATGGTGACGGCGAGGCGCGGCTTTCGCGCGATGGAGCGCCACGCGAGACGCAGATCGTGGAGAAGTGAGTGCATGACGGTTTCGCCCTTCTGATGATGGAGGTGCGGGTGCGTCCGGGAGGCGCGACGCCCGCGTCGAGAGAGGTTCGAGGGAAGGGAGCGAAGCGCCTGAAGCCAGTACCAGCGGCGCGCGGCGGCCTCGCTCGTCTCCCGCCGGATCGCGAACTCCTCTTCGAGGTCCCCGAGCATGCACTCGCGATCGGATTCGGGCGCGGTGAGGCGCAGGAGGCGAACGGCCAGGGGAGGCGGCGCGTGGTGATCGGCGGGCGGCTTCATGAGCGCGCCCCCCGGCCCAGGGCCAGGCCCTCCCAGAGCCGCTCGAACATGCGGCGCGTGTTCTCGAGGGCCCGCGAACCGGCGGCGGTCAGCTTGTAGTGGCGCTTTGCCCGCCCGCCCCGGACCGGAGAGGCCTCGCCCTGATAGGACGTCACCCATCCTCGAGTCTCGAGCCGCTCGAGGGTCGCGTAAATCGCCCCGAGAGCCGGCCGCGTCTTCGTGCGCTCCTCGATCTCTCTCAGGATGGTGACGCCGTAGCCCTGATCGGCGAGCCTCGCCACCGCGAGAAGCACCACTTCTTCGAATGCGCCGGCCCGATCGCTTTTCGCCATGCCTAATACTTATACAAAAATAGAAGAAATGACAAATCAGGGCGGCGAGATAGCGTGCCCGTCCATGAGCCTGCCTCTGGAACTGAACCTGTGGAAGCAGCGCCTCGGCACGGTGCCGGAGCAGGTATGGCGCGAAGTCGGGATTGAAACGCTTATCCTGGCGGACAACGACCTTCAGTCGCTTTCCGGTGAGATCGCGCGACTCGTGAATCTGCGCACCCTCGATCTCGGACACAACCAGCTCTGTGAGGTTCCCGAGGCGCTCGGTGAGCTGGCGCAGCTGGACCGCTTCCTCTACCTCCATGACAATCGGCTGACTGATCTGCCGCTTTCGCTCGCCCGACTGCGCCGTCTCCGCTACCTGAACATCAGCGGCAACCGCCTGCCCCGTGTCCCCGCCGCGGTTCGCGGGATGGTCGGCCTCGTCGAACTGCGCATCACGGACAATCAGATCGAGAAGATCCCCGTGTGGATGGAGGAGCTGCATGCCCTTCGCGAACTTCACCTCCGGAACAACCGGCTCGCCGCCCTTCCGGAGTCCTGGGCCGGCCTCACCGAATTGCGCGTCCTCGACCTTCGCGGCAACCCGCTGAGCCTTCTTCCCGAGGCGATCGCGGGCCTGCCTCGACTCGAGAAGCTCGACCTTCGCTGGACACCGCCGGGAAGCGTTCCCGCCTGGCTCCCCGATCTCGAATCGCGCGGGTGTCTCGTCTACCGCTGAACGAGCGATCGCGCGTACTGGGCCGGCGTCTTTCCCACGAACTGCTTGAAGTCGCGGATGAAATGCGCCTGATCCGCGTAACCGAGGTGGAGCGCCAGGTCGGCGAAGCTCGCGACCGCGCCTTCCGCCATCCGCTCCGCCGCCTCCATCAGCCGGTACCGCTGGATGATCCACTTCGGGGAGACGCCCGCGTACTCGCTGAAGGTTCGCTGGAGGCTGCGCAGGGGAATCCCGAACTCGCTCACGATCTGGTCGACGCGCGTAATTCCGCGCTCTTCGGCGATCCGCCCGGCGATTCGTGCGGTGAGGGTCATCGACTCATCGACCTGCGGCCCGAGGCTTCGCAGAAATGCCTCGATGATCTCTATCCCCTGGAGGTCGTCATCTCTCCCGAGGACACGCGCGCCGAGTCCGCGGGCGCGCGCGCCGAACACCTCGGCCACCGGCGGTCGCCGGTTGGTGAAGGAGGAGACGGGATCCTCCACGAACGCCCGAAAGGCGCCGGGCCGGAACTTCGTGCCCACCACGCGTCCCTTGCCCTCGATGACCGTCGTGAAGCGCCTGTCCATGACGCCGACGATCTCCTCCCGCCCGTCGGACTCGAGCGCCATGTGCACCGAGGGGTGAGGCACCGTCTCCGCACGCTGCCGGCTGGCGACGTCCCAGCGAACGACCCAGAAGTGCTCCACGAAGGGCTGGAGGTCCAGGGAAGGCCAGTAGCGGGTGACGACGTTTCCGGCATCCTGCGCGCGGACGTGAAGGATGCCGCGGGGCCGCTCGTGCTTGATCCTTCCTTTGTCGCGTTCTTTCAATCCGTCCCCGGCCCTCGGAACGCTACCATCCGCGGATGAGAACAGAATTCAGAATCGCGGCGGCGCTGATGGCGTCGCTTCTATCGGCCGCGCCGCGCGCGGAGGAACAGGCGGCGGCGCCGCCCTCAGGAGGGAAAGCCATGAATCAGAAGGCCACGGGAACGTTCGAAGTGAAGGTGAAGCCGCTGCCCGAGGACGTCAAGGTCCCGGGCGTCGCGGTGGGCCGCATGTCCATCGACAAGACGTGGTCGGGCGACCTCGTGGGCACGAGCAAGGGCGAGATGATGACGACGGGCGGAGAGGTGAAGGGCTCGGGGGGCTATGTCGCGGTTGAAGTGATGGACGTCTCCCTCAAGGGCCGCCGCGGCACCTTCACCCTCATGCACCACGCGACCATGAAGAACAACGCCGACTTCAAGATGAACATCGTGGTGGTTCCCGATTCCGGCACCGGGGCGCTCACGGGCCTTGCCGGGAAGCTCGAGATCATCATCGAGGGGGGCGCGCACTCCTATCGGTTCGACTACACCCTGCCCGAAGCTCCGTGAGCGCGCGTTTCGCGGTGTAGTCTGCGGCATCATGATCGAGGCCCTCAAGGATTTCTTCAAGACGAAAACCCAGGGCGGCCCCGAGGTCGCCGCGGAGGCTCACGAAAGGGCGGTACGCCTCGCGGCCGGGGTGCTTCTCTTCGAGATCGTCCGCGCGGACCGGAAAGTGGAGGATGGAGAGCGCACGGTGATGAGGACCGCGCTCCAGAGCACGTTCGATCTCACCGCGGCGGAGACGAGCGAAATCATGGAGCTCTCCGAGGCGCAGTCGCGAAATGCCACTTCGCTCTTCGAGTTCACGTCGGTCATAGACGCTCAGTTCTCGGGAGACCAGAAGAAGAGGATCGTGGAACTCCTGTGGCTGGTGGCCTTCGCGGATGGCCGCAAGGACCCGGAGGAGGAGCACCTGATCCGGAAGATCGCGGGCCTTCTCCACGTGGCGCACCCGGACTTCATCGACGCGAAGATCAAGGCCCGCGGCCGGAGCTAAGATCGTTTCAAGAAGATTCCGGGGTCCCGGGCGGGCTCCCTCCCTTTCCTAGGAGAACGAATGAAACATCTCAAGCTTTCCCTGATGGGCCTCGCCCTCGTGTCCGCGGGGACGCTGGTCCAGGCGCAGGCCGCGAAAATCCCGAGCACCAAGGACGCCTACGGCTTCACCATCGGCGACGACTATCGACTCGCCAACTACACCCAGTTCAGCGCCTACATGAAGAAGCTGGACGCGGCCTCCGACCGCATGACCCTCCAGTCCATCGGCAAGACCGCGGAGGGTCGCGACCAGCTGATGGCCATCATCACGTCGCCCGCGAACCACAAGCTCCTGGCCAAGTACCAGGGCATCTCCCAGAAACTCGCCCACGCCGAGGGCCTCACCGACGACCAGGCCCGGGCCCTCGCCTCCGAGGGCAAGGCGGTGGTGTGGATCGACGGCGGCCTGCACGCGACCGAGGTCCTCGGCGCGGCCCAACTCACCGAGACCATCTACCAGCTCGTGAGCCGGACCGACGCCGAGACCATGAACATCCTGAACAACGTCATCGTGCTCGCCACCCACGCGAACCCCGACGGCATGGAGCTCGTGTCGAACTGGTACATGAAGGAGCAGGACGAGAAGAAGAGGAACAGCGGCGACATTCCACGCCTCTATCAGAAGTACATCGGGCACGACAACAACCGCGACTTCTACATGGCGAACCAGCCCGAGAGCCAGAACATCAACCGCCAGCTGTACGTGGAGTGGTTCCCGGTCGTCCTCTACAACCATCACCAGACCGGTCCCACCGGCGCGGTCATGTTCGCGCCGCCCTTCCGCGATCCCTTCAACTACAACTTCGATCCGATGATCCCGGTCCAACTGGACCTCGTGGGGGCGGCCATGCATTCGCGCTTCGAAGCCGAGGGCAAGCCCGGCGTCACCATGCGAAAGGGCGCCAACTACTCGACCTGGTGGAATGGCGGCCTGCGCACGAGCGCCTATTTCCACAACCAGATCGGACTCCTCACCGAGACCATCGGCAACCCGACTCCGGTAGAGATCGAGTTCGTGCCCCAGCGCATGCTTCCGAACGCGGACATGCCCCTGCCCATCACCCCGCAGACCTGGCACTTCCGCCAGTCCATCGACTACTCGATCACCGCGAACTGGGCGGTCCTCGACCTCGTGGCGCGCATGAAGGAGACCTTCCTCTTCCGCATGTACAAGATGGGGAAGAACTCCATCGATCGCGGCAACCGCGACAGCTGGACCTTCACGCCGCACGAGATCGAGGCCATTCAGGCCAAGGTCGCGAAAGAGATGCGCGCGCCGTCCGGTCCTGCCTCGACCATCAACCCGACCATGGCGCCTGGTGGTCTCTTCGTGGCCAACGCGGGCGGACGCTCGCCGGTGGCGCCCGTCAAGTACTTCGATGAGCTCAAGGATCCCGCCAAGCGCGATCCGCGCGGTTACATCATCCCCGCGAACCAGGCCGACTTTCCGACCGCCACCAAGTTCATCAACACCCTGATCCACAACGGGATCACGATCCATCGCGCGACCAAGGACTTCACGGTGGCGGGGAAGTCCTACCCCGCGGGCTCCTTCGTGGTGAAGTGCGCTCAGGCCTTCCGCCCGCACATCCTCGATATGTTCGAGCCCCAGGATCACCCGAACGACTTCGCCTCGCCCGGCGGTCCGCCGATCCCGCCCTACGACAACGCGGGCTGGACCCTCGCGTACCAGATGGGAGTTCAGTTCGACCGCCTGCTCGAGCGGTTCGACGGACCGTTCGAGGCGATCCCCGCCCGGACGTTCGCGAAGCCCCTCGCCGCCCAGGTGTCGAATGCGAGCGGGGCCGCCGGCTTCCTGCTGCCCGCCGCGGAAAATGATTCCTTCCTGGTCGCGAACCGTCTCATGAAAGCGGGAGTCGCAGTTGAGCGAATGACATCCGGGGCTTCAGCCGGGGCCTTCTATGTTCCGGCGGACGCGGCCGCGCTGCCCGTTCTTCAGAAGGCGGCGACCGAGCTCGGCGTTCCCGCCACAGGAGTCGCCGCGAAGCCCGCGGGCAATTCCATGCCGCTCAAGACCATGCGCGTCGGTCTTGCTGATACCTACGGCGGCAGCATTCCCTCGGGCTGGATGCGCTGGCTGCTCGAGCAGTTCGAGTTCGCCTCGGTGGAGCAGGTCTTCCCGAAGGACATCGACGCGGGGAACCTCAACGCGAAATACGACGTGCTGATCTTCGCCGACGAGATCCTGCCCGAGAACGACACCCCGGCCCCGAATCTCTTCGGCGGCCGTCAGCCTTCCGAAGAGCGCGCCGGCGAGTTCAAGAACCGCCTCGGACGCTACTCGGTCGCGAAGAGCGTGCCCGCGATCAAGGCATTCCTCGAGGCGGGCGGCAAGGTCGTCACCGTGGGTTCGTCTACCATCCTCGGTGAGCACCTCGGTCTCGTGGGCGATCACCTGGTGGAGAAGACGGCGGCAGGTGAGAAGAAGCTCGGCCGCGAGAAGTACTACGTCCCGGGTTCGGTGCTCCGAGCGGAGGTGAATCCCGCGCATCCCCTCGCCTGGGGCATGGCGAAGGACCTCGACGTTTTCTTCGACAACTCTCCGGTGTTCGATCTCCATCCCGATGCGCCCCTCAAGGGCGTCACCGCGGTGGCCTGGTTCCCGAACGCGACCCCGCTTCGCAGCGGCTGGGCGTGGGGGCAGCACTACATCGAGGGCGGCGTGTCGGTGGCCGAGGCCTCGGTCGGCCAGGGCCGCCTCATGATGTTCGGCCCCGAGATCACGTTCCGCGGCCAGCCCCACGGCACCTTCAAATTCCTCTTCAACGGGATCTATCGTTGATGAGTCTGGGGGGGCGTTGCACCGACCCGCCCCCCCCCAGGCCCCCCGGTCGCTTCGGCGGGAGTGAATCCCGCCTTCGCTCACTCGCGTGAGCGGGTTGCACGGATCCCCGGTTGGCCTGGTCTTAACGCGCCGGGGCGGCCGGGTCGAAGATCGTCTCCTTTCCGTTCTTCTCGACCCGGAGCACGCGCACCGCGTTGTCGGCGCGATACTCGAGAATCCAGAGCCGCCCGTCGCGGTCGATCAGGCCCCCGGAGGGTGACCACTCCGGACCGGTGGATCTCACCACCTCGGGCGGGGCGCCCGGGCGAACGCGCATGACCACCTTTTCCTCGCTGACCGCGACGTAGACGTTCCCCGCGGGGTCGGTCCAGAGGCCCTGATGGTAGTGGGGCTGCCGCACGTTTCGCGGCGGGGTCTTGATGGAGCTGAGTTTGGACGCCAGCGTCGTGACCTTCCCGTCCGCCGCGATTCTGCGGAGGTCGCCCTGGTCCATCAGGAACAAGACGCCCTCGGGTGTCGCGGTCATCCTCCCGATCTCTGTGAAGCCGCCCGAGGCGTGCGTCGAGACCAGGCCGGTGTTCCCCGCCTTTCGGATGACCGGGGGTTTGTCGTGACTGGCCCAGTACCTGACCCCCGCGCGGTCGCGGACGAAGCTGTCGCCCTCCTGAAACGCGGGGCGCGACTTGACGAGGTCGCTCAGCTGACCGTCGGGTGAGAGGCGCCACAGGCGCTGGCTCCACCTCTTTGTGGCGTCGCCCTCGTACCAGAGGTGCTCGCCAAGCAGGTTGCCGCCGGTGTCGAAGCACAGTTCGTGAGTGTGGACGTTCGGGACGGCGACGCTCATCCTTCCGCCCGGAGTCACCTTCCACACCTGTTTGAGATCGGTGAAGAACACGTTGCCGGCCCGGTCTTCGACGATGCCCCAGCCCGGATGGGCCCGGGCGGCGTCCGCCAGGAAAAGCAGGCTGAGGCTGATCCAGATTCTCTTCATGCTTGGCTTCCTTTCCCGCGACCCTGGGGGGAGAGCCCAGGGGCCCGTGTGACCGGTGAAGTTACACCGCCCGTCCGATCACTAGAATCCTCATTTAGGCCGGCCACCCTCGGAGAACCCATGACTTCACGATTCATCCGCGCCGCCGCGCGCGCCATCCTCGCCGCCGCTCTTCTCGCCCCCTCGGCGGCCGCGCGGGCTGCGGACTACGACCTCATCGTGCGGGGAGGGATGGTCTACGACGGGACCGGGGGGCCGCCCCGCCTCGCTGACGTGGGGATCCGCGGGGACCTCATCGCGACCATCGGAGACCTTTCGAAGGCGTCAGCGACGCGCGTGCTGGACGCCCGGGGTCTTGCCGTGGCGCCCGGCTTCATCAACATGCTCTCGTGGTCGGTCGACTCCCTGATCGTCGACGGTCGATCCCAGGGCGAGATCCGCCAGGGCGTCACCACCGAGATCTTCGGAGAGGGCGACTCCATGGGACCCCTCACTCCCGCCATGAAAAAGCTGCGCGAGGAGGGCATGGGCGACATCAGGTACAAGATCGAGTGGACGACGCTCTCCGAGTACCTCAACTACCTCGAGAAGCGCGGAATCTCGCCGAACGTCGCGTCCTACATCGGCGCCGCGACGATTCGCGAGCATGTGATCGGCCTTGACGACAAGAAGGCGACGCCCGACGAGATGCAGCAAATGCGGGATCTGGTTCGCGCGGAAATGAAGGCGGGCGCCCTCGGCATCGGGTCTTCGCTCATCTACGCGCCCGCGGTGTACGCGGATACGAACGAGCTCATCGAACTTTCGAAGGTGGCCGCCCAGTATCAGGGCAAGTACATCTCACACATGCGCAGCGAAGGCGACCGCCTGCTCGAGGCCGTGGACGAACTGATCCGCATCGCCCGTGAAGCGAAGATCCCCGCCGAGATCTATCACATGAAGGCCGCGGGGGAGTCGAACTGGAACAAGCTCGATGCCGTGGTTCAGAAAGTGGAGGCCGCGAGAGCAGAGGGCCTCAAGGTCACCGCCGACATGTACACCTACACCGCGGGCGCCACCGGCTTCGATGCCTGTCTCCCGCCCTGGTCGAGGGCGGGGGGGCCGGATGAAGTGTTCAAGCGCCTCGAAGAACCCGCGACCCGCGCCCGGATCTCGGCGGAGATGAAGGCGAAGGGCGCGGGCTGGGAGAACATCTGCGCCGCCGCGGGTTCTCCCGAGCGCATGCTCCTCCTCGAGTTCAAGAACCAGGCGCTCAAGCCGCTCCAGGGGAAGACCCTCGCCGAGGTGGTGAAGATGCGGGGAGGAAAGGGCTGGACGGAGGTCATCATGGACCTCGTCCACGAAGACAGGACGAGGGTGGGCGTCGCCTTCTTTCTGATGTCCGAGGACAACGTGCGCAAGCAGGTGAAGCTCCCCTGGGTCTCGTTTGGATCGGACGCGGCATCCATGGCTCTGGAGGGCGTATTCCTGAAGTCGAGCACCCATCCTCGCGCCTACGGCAACTTCTCGCGTCTTCTCGGGCGCTACGTGCGCGATGAGAAGCTGATCCCTCTCGAGGAGGCGATCCGCCGGCTGGCCGCTCTCCCCGCTCAGAACCTGGGCCTCGACCGCCGCGGCCTCCTGAAGGAAGGGATGTTCGCGGACGTGGTGGCGTTCGATCCGCTCACGGTGGGCGATCGGGCCACCTTCGAAGAGCCGCACCAGTATTCGGTCGGCATGAAGCACGTGGTGGTCAACGGGATTCCCGTGCTCGTGGATGGCGAGCACACGGGAACGAGGCCTGGACGCGCGCTGTGGGGGCCGGGGCGCGATCCTGCCCCCGCCCGTCCTCTCCCTGAGCGGATCACCGTTCATCTCGCCGGCGACTCCACCATGGCCGACAAGCTCGCGGAGAAGCGTCCCGAGACCGGTTGGGGTGAGCGCCTCCAGCAGTTCTTTCTCCAGGACCGCGTGCGGGTCGCGAACCATGCCCAGAACGGCCGCAGCACGCGCACTTTCATCAGCGAGGGGCGTTGGGACGCCCTGCTCGCCGAAGTGAAAGCGGGCGACTACGTCTTCGTCGAATTCGGCCACAACGACGAGTCGAAGGAGAAAGTCGACCGCTACACCCCGCCCGAGGACTTCAAGCGAAATCTCGGCCGGTTCGTGGCCGACGTCCGGGCGAAGAAAGCCTCGCCGGTGCTTCTCACGCCGGTCATGCGACGACGCTTCGACGCGTCGGGCGCGGTCCAGGACACGCATGGCGAATATCCCGATCTCGTGCGGTCCGTGGCCGCGGAGACGGGAACGCCCCTCATCGACCTGCACCGGGCGACGGGGAAGGTTCTCGCCGAGCGTGGCCTAGCGGGCTCGCGGGAGCTCTTCCTCCAGCTCAAGGCCGGTGAGAACCCGAACTATCCCCAGGGTATCGAGGACAACACTCACTCCTCACCCCTCGGGGCGAGCCTCAACGCGAGGCTCGCCGCCGACGGGATCCGCGAGCTGAAGCTGCCGCTCGCGGCGTGGTTGAGGTAAGGGTCAGGAACGGCGCGCCGGGCCGGCGGCTTCGGCGTTACTTGGCGGCAGGCGCGTCGGCCGGGGCCGGCTTACGCTTGTTGGCTTCGATGTTGACCGTGATCTCGACCTCATCTCCAAGCATCATGCCGCCGGAATCGAGAGTCTGGTTCCAGACGATGCCGTAGTCCTTGCGGTTCAGCTTCGTGGTGAGGCTGAAGCCCGCCTTTTCCGTGCCTCGCGAGTCGGTCACCGTGCCCCCGAAATCCACGGGGATGGTGAGCTCCTTGGCCGTGCCGTGCATGGTGAAGATGCCGGTGACGTTGAAGGTATCGGCGTCCACCGGCGCGATCTTCGTGCTCTTGAACGTGATCTCCGGGTTCTTCTCGGCGTCGAAGAAGTCGGCGCTCCGGAGGTGGTTGTCGCGGCCGGTGTTGGCGGTGTTGATCGAGGCTGTCTTGATGGTGAACTCGACCGATGAGGCGGCCGGCTTGCCGGGCACGATGGTGATGGTTCCCGAGAAGTCGTCGAAGCGGCCGGACACCTTGGAGACGAAATGGCGGACGCGGAAGGCCACTTCGGAGTGAACCTTGTCGACGTTGTAGACGTCCTGCGAGAAGGCGGCCGACGCGGCCAGAGTGAAGGCGAGAGTGAGGGTGGTTTTCATGATGGCGTTTATTCCTGTGCTGTCTTCTGGGTGATGGTTACGGTGGTTACTGCTTCCGCAGCGAGGTGCATCGCGCGGCGCAGACGCTGCGGATGGCGTCAAGGCTTGTGATGAGCTGATCGATTTCGGCGCTGGCGAGTCCGGCGAAGAGCACCTCGCTCGCCTGGGGGACGGTGGTGTCGAGCCGGGAGAGAAGGGCGAGACCCTTCTTCTCAATGTGGCAAAGGACCTGGCGCCGGTCGGCCCGCGGGCGCTCGCGTCGCACCAGGCCCGCGAGCTCCAGGCGGTCGATCAGGCGGGTGATGCCCGGGGCCTGTTCCACCAGGCGGGCCCCGATCTCCAGGGTGGGCAGGCCCGTCTCCCGGGCGCCCCGGAGGATCCTCAGGACGTTGAACTGGGCCAGGGTGATTCCCTCGGGCTCGAGCACTTCGGAGATCCGCCAGCGGAGCATGTCCGCGGTGCGCAGGATTCCCACGAATGCCTCCTCCCGGTTCGAGGGGAAGGGCTTTGTCTGTCTCAATTCGCGAAGGATGGACCCGTGCGGCATGTCGGCAAAGATAACCAGACAATAGTTGATATGTCAAGCAAACTCGAAAAATGTTTGCTCGAACCCCGGGGACAGGGTAGGCTCCGTCCCGGACAGAGAAGGGAACACATGAGCACACAGACACCGATGGTCGATCTGAAGGCGCAATACCTCCGGATCAAGAACGACATCGACGCGGCCATGGCCCGCGTCATCGACACCACCGCCTTCATCAAGGGACCGGATTGCACGGCCTTCGAGAAGGAGTTCGCGGCCTTCTGCGGGGCCGAGGCCTGCGTGGGGGTCGCGAACGGCACCGACGCCCTGATCTATGCCCTGCGCGCCTACGGAGTGGGTCCGGGCGACGAGGTGGTGACGGTGGCGAACACCTTTATCGCCACCGGCGAGGCCATCTTCCTGAACGGCGCGAAGCCCGTGTTCGTGGACGTCGATGACGTCACCTACACCCTCGATCCGAACAAGCTCGAGGCGGCGATCACGAAGAAGACCAAGGTGATCATCCCCGTCCATCTCTACGGCCACCCCTGCGCCATGGAGGCAATCAACAGGATCGCGGCCGCGCACGGAATTCCCGTTCTCGAGGACTCGGCCCAGGGCCACGCGGCCACGCTGAACGGGAAGCGGGCGGGCGCCCTCGGCCACGCCGCATGCTTCAGCTTCTATCCGGGCAAGAATCTCGGCGCCTACGGCGACGCGGGCGCGGTCGTGTCCAACGACAAGGAGTTCATTGCCAAGGTCCGCCAGATCGCGAACCACGGCGGCGGGACCAACAAGTACGACAACGTCATCGTGGGGACGAATTCGAGGCTCGATACCCTCCAGGCCGCCATCCTGCGCGCCAAGCTGCCTCACCTGCAGCAGTGGACCGACGAGCGGCGCGAGCGTGCCGCTCTCTACTCGAAGCTGCTCGACGGCGTGCCCGGGCTGATCACCCCCAAGGAGGGCCCCGGGGCGAAATCGGCGTGGCACCTCTACACCGTCCGCACGCCGAAGCGCGACAGCCTGATCGAGGAGCTCAAGAAGCACGGCATTTCGACCGCGGTGCACTATCCGAGGCCGATCCACCTCCAGCCCGCCATGGCTCCGGCCGGCGGCAAGGTGGGAGATCTGCCCGTCTCCGAGGGCCTCTCGAAGGAAGTGGTCTGCCTCCCGCTCTACCCTGAACTGCCTCTAGAAGAGGTGGAGCGCATCGCGGGCGTCGTGCGCGCCTTCCTCAAGGCCTGAGCCCATGAAGATCGGTCTCGTCGGTTGCGGCTACTGGGGCAAGAACATTGCCCGCAATCTCCATCAGATGGGCCTGCTCGGGGCGGTCTGCGACCCGAGCGCCAAGGTACTCGAGAGCGTGCCGAAGCTGTACCCGGGCGCCCTCGCCACGAAGTCGCTGGCCGAGCTGCTGAAGTCGAAGGAGATCGACGCGATCGCGATCGCCTCCCCCGCGGCCCAGCACGCCTCCATCGCGAAGGCGGCGCTCACCGCGGGCAAAGACGTGTTCGTGGAGAAGCCGCTCGCCCTCGACGTGAAGGAGGCGAAGGCGCTCCTCGATCTCGCGAAGAAGAAGAAGCGCATCCTGATGGTGGGCCACATCCTCCAGTACCACCCGGCAATCCGCCAGCTCAAGAACCTCGTCGACGCCGGCGATCTCGGCGACATCCAGTACGTGTACTCGAACCGCCTGAACCTGGGGAAGATCCGGCACGAGGAGAACATCCTCTGGAGCTTCGCCCCCCACGACATCTCGGTGATCCTGCTCCTTCTCGGACGACTCCCCAAGAGTGTCGCCACCACCGGCGAGAGCTGGCTGCGCAAGGGCGTCGCCGATGTCACCATGACCACGCTCGAGTTCGACAAGGGCGCGCGCGCCCACATTTTCGTGAGCTGGCTGCATCCCTTCAAGGAGCAGAAGCTCGTGGTGGTGGGCAGCAAACGGATGGCGGTCTTCGACGACGTGGTCAAGGAAGGCAAGCTCCGGCTCTATGACAAGGGCGTCGACTGGCTGGACGGCCAGCCGGTCATCCGGCAGACCTCGGAGTCGACGCTCTTCTTCCCCGACCTCGAGCCGCTCCGCGAGGAGCTGCTGCACTTCGCCGACTGCATCCGCACCCGAAAGACGCCGCACACGGATGGACGCAACGGACTCGACGTCCTGCGCGTCCTCGATGCCGGCCAGCGCTCCCTCGACAGCAAGGGCAAGCCGGTCATTCTCAAGAAGCGACTCTAACTACAGGATCCACCGTGTCAGAAAAGAACTACTTCGTCCACGAATCGAGCTATGTCGACGAGCCTTCGACCATCGGTGAAGGCTCCAAGATCTGGCATTTCTCGCACATCCTGAAGAACGTCAGCGTCGGGAAGAAGTGCAACATCGGCCAGAACGTGGTCATCGGCCCGAACGTGAAGGTCGGGGACAACTGCAAGATCCAGAACAACGTCAGCGTCTACGAGGGCGTAGAGCTCGAGGACAGCGTGTTCTGCGGCCCCTCGATGGTGTTCACCAACGTCATCAACCCCCGCAGCGAGGTGGTTCGCAAGGACGAATACCGGAAGACCCTGGTGAAGAAGGGAGCTTCCATCGGCGCCAATGCCACCGTGGTGTGCGGCTCGACCATCGGTGAGTATGCGTTCGTCGGGGCGGGCTCCGTGGTGACGCGCGACGTCCCTGCCTATGCCCTGGTGATGGGAAACCCGGCGCGCCGCACCGCCTGGATGTGCCGTTGCGGGGAGAAGCTCGCCAAGGCGAAGGCGGGCGAGGTGGCGACCTGTCCGGCGTGCCACGCGTCCTACGCGATCGCGGCCGATCACATCACCCCGAAATCCTGAGATGGCCGCCGGCCGCGGGCCGACCCCTATCGCTTCTGGGGGGCTGCCTGCGCCTCCGACAATTCGAAGGCGAGCAGCAGCGTCCGCTGAGCGCCGTTGAAGTTGTCGTCGGAGACGATGAGAATGTGAGCGGCGCCGCCCGCGGCCCGGAGAGCCGCGATTCCCTCGAAGTTCTCGACGA
Organism: Vicinamibacteria bacterium; assembly: GCA_019694155.1. Lineage (GTDB taxonomy): Bacteria > Acidobacteriota > Vicinamibacteria > Fen-336 > JAGNNV01 > JAGNNV01. The sequence continues at coordinate 25,681 of JAIBCN010000030.1, forward strand.
TGAGCGGCGCCCGAAGCTCAGCCAGCACCTCGCCTTGAAGGACGGCGCCGGGTTTCACCGAGGCCCCTTTCACGCGCACGATCCGCGATCGGATATCGAGGGGGGCGAGCGGGGACCACAGTCGCTCCAGCACGAGCAGATCTCCGTCGGGCAGAACCGCGGCATCTGACGGCTCGAACCCCGGAGCGCTGCCCGTCCACTCGACAGACGCCCAGGCCCCGCCTTGAAGCAGGAAGGCTGCGAAGTTGCCCGCCGCCGTTCTCATCTGCTCGGTGATGGCGATGACGCGTTCATCCGGAAAGCTCGCGAGCGATTCGAGTCCACCGTTCGAGGGAGCATCCTGCAGGGCCCTGGGTGTTTCAAACGGATGGGCGGGCCCGGTCAATCCTGGCCCGTAGGCCCAGATGCGGTGCCGGCGCTCGAAGCCGACGAGGATCCGCCCATCGGTCAGCCGGCTGACCGATTCGGCGTCGCCGAGAAGCTTTCCGCTCACGGGCCTGCCCTCGAGGTTCTGGAGCGGCTCGATCGCCGCGGAGTCCATTCCGATGAGCCGCCCGTCCGCGAAGATCACGCGGCCCGTCACCTTGTCACCCTGGTCGGTGACCGCGATCATCCGGATCTCCCCGTTCCTCTCCTCGAGCGACAGGCCCGACAGGCCGCCGAAACCATCGTCTGGGGACTGGATCGCGAGGCCGCCGAGAAAGCGGAGGCTGCCCACCCGATCGAGCGTCGGGTCGACGGCGGAGAGAGGCACACTCTGCGCGGTCAGGGTAATCTCTCGACTCGGGCGGATCGCCGGTTGAGCAAATGCGAAGCCGAGTATGAAGAGACCCGCCGCACCCCATCCGACCCGCGCCCACCGAGCCTTCGGGAACAACCTTTGAACCTCCAACCCGCCCGCGTCCTGACCGCGCTCCTGCTGCATGAGGGCGGAACCCTAGCGGAGCCGAGCGCGGGAAGTGAAACCCGGGGGTGGAAGCGAAGATGAACGGGCCCGTGGAATCGAAGCCTCTCGCCCGGCTGTCCTGGTTCACTCTGGGGTGGAACCTGCTTGTGATCCTCTGGGGCGCCGTGGTTCGCGCCACCGGGTCGGGCGCGGGATGCGGCGCGCACTGGCCCACCTGCAACGGCTCGGTGGTTCCCCTCGCGCCGTCGGTGGGCACGCTCATCGAGTACTCGCACCGCCTCACCAGCGGCGTGGCCCTGATCCTCGTGGCGCTCGTCTTGTACCAGGTGCGGAGGCATCGCGAGCCGGGCCACCTGGCCCGTTTCTGGTCGGCCGCGTCGATGATCCTCATCCTCACGGAGGCCGCGGTGGGAGCGGGTCTCGTGCTGTTCGAGCGGGTGGCCGGCGACACTTCCGTGGCCCGCGGCTACTGGATCTCCGGCCATCTGATCAACACCTTCCTGCTCCTCGCCGCGCTGGTCCTGACCGCGCGCTTCGTGGACGGGCCTCCGCGCCCCTTCGCGAGCCGCGTCTCGCCGCTTCGGGCGACCTTCCCCGCTGCGGGCGGAGGAGGGGCGACCATCCTTGCCGTGCTCGCCATGGTTCTCACGGGAATGTCGGGCGCCATCGCCGCCCTGGGCGACACATTGTTCAAGGCGGAAACCCTGCGGGAGGCCATCGCCCAGGACTTCTCGTCCGCCTCCCATATCTTCCTGAGGCTTCGCATCCTCCACCCCGTGATCGCGGTGATCGGCGGCGGCGTGGTGCTGATGGTGGCCTACCGGACGATCATGGCGAACCCGAACCGGCCCGGGACCCGCCGCCTGGGTCTCGTTCTCGCGGCGCTTGTCGTCACCCAGTGGTTCCTCGGGGTCTTGAACCTCGTGCTCCTCGCCCCCACCTGGCTCCAGATCGTCCACCTGCTCGTGGCCGATCTCATCTGGATGAGCCTGGTCCTCGCGGCCGCGGACGCCTCCTCGTGAGGTCAGCCGCGCTCAGGCGCGGCGGCGATCGAGGCGTGAGTGCACGAGCGAGGCCACCACGCCCGCGAAGAGAATGGCGAGGACCAGGCCCAGGAGATACAGGTTGAAGTGATGACCGAGCACCGCCTTGAGCCATGAGTGGGTGAGCATCTTCACTCCCACCACCATGAGGACGACGGCGAGCGCCACCTTGAGGTAACGGAATTCATCGATCATCGAGGCGAGCGCGAAGTAGAGGCTGCGCAGCCCGAGGATGGCGAAGACGTTGCTCGTGAAGACGAGGAAGGGGTCGGTGGTGATCGCGAATATGGCGGGGATGGAGTCGACCGCGAAGACGAGGTCGGTGACCTCGACCATGATGAGAGCGAGCAGGAGGGGAGTCGCGAGAAGGGCGCCCGGCTTCGCGGCATCGACGACCCGGTCCGTCTCCAGGGCCGCCCCGGGTGTCGCCGCCTCGTGGGAGGCATCGGAGCCCGCACGGACGAAGAAGTGCTCGCCATGGAACTTCTCGGTCACCGGCCAGATCTTCCGGACCATGCGCACCACGATGTTCCGGTTCGGATCCGTCTCATCCGACTTCAGCAGCAGCATCTTGATGCCGGTCAGGATCAGGAAGCCGCCGAAGAGGTAGATGATCCAGGTGAAGCGCTGGAGCAACTGCGCCCCGAGCGCGATCATGGCGCCGCGCATGAGGAGCGCGCCGAGGATGCCCCAGAAGAGCACGCGATGCTGGTAGATCTGGGGCACCGCGAAGAAGCCGAAGAGCATGGCGATGACGAAGATGTTGTCGACCGCGAGCGACTTCTCCACGAGGTAGCCCGTGACGTACTTGATCATGGCCTCGGAGCCGTCGTTGTACACGGTGCCGACTCCGGCGACCTCGCGCGGTTCGATGGTCATCTGGTCGGGGGTGAGGCCGAGGCCCATCCAGTGGTTCTCGTAGCCCGCGTAGATGAAGCCTGCGAAGAGGAGGCCCAGGGAGATCCAGAAGGCGGACCAGCCGAGGGCTTCCTTCACCGAGACCACGTGGGCGGTGCGATGGAAGACGCCCAGGTCGAGGGCGAGGAGGACGAGGACGAGAACGATGAAGGCGGCATACATCCAGAACATGCGGCAAGCCTAGGCGTCCACCGATGTATAGACAAATACATCATGTATAGCAGTTACATAACTTAATGTGAAGACACGGGACGAGCGACGCCCGGGCGTTATCATCCCCGCCGTGAAACGCAGCGCGGCGCCCGTCATCGCCCTCTCCCTTGCTCTCGCTCCCCAGGTCCTGGCCGGAGGTTCCCCCATGCCCGATTCCTTCTACTCGCTCAAGACCACCACCCTTCAGGGCAAGCCGGCGGACCTCGCCCAGTGGAGCGGCAAGGTGACCCTCGTCGTGAACGTGGCGAGTGCTTGCGGCTATACGCCTCAGTACAAGGGCCTGCAGGCGCTCCATACGGAGCTCGCATCCCGGGGATTCGAGGTTCTGGGGTTTCCCAGCAACGAGTTCGGCGGACAGGAGCCCGGTTCGGCCCAGGAAATCCAGACCTTCTGCGAACGGAACTACGGTGTGACGTTTCCGATGTTCTCGAAGCTCGTCACCGCGAAGGGCGCCGACCAGTCGCCCGTCTACGCCTTCCTCACCCGCGACCACAAGGCGCCGGATTGGAACTTCTGCAAGTACCTGGTGGGGAAGGACGGCAAGGTGATCGCGTTCTTCCCGAGCAAGGTGACGCCCGAGTCCAAGGAGTTGCGCGAGGCCATCGAGAAGGCGCTGCGGTAGGGCCGGGTCTCCAGCGGCTCAGGGAGCGGAGGCGGGCGGCACCCGCCGCTTGGTGGCCTGCTCAAAGGCGAATGCCAGCTCCAGCAGCTTCGGCTCGCTGCAGGCCATGCCGGTGAAGCTGACCCCGAAGGGGGCGGCTCGGGGCTCGAACCCGGGGGGGAAGGAGTTTGCCGGCGTGCCCCCGCCGCCTCCCGCGAAGGGCGCGTTGGGCACGAATCCGAAAGGCACGATCACCGTCGGATAGCCGGGCTTGGCCGCGATTCCCGCCCCGGTGGGGCCGGGGAAGAGGAGGGCATCGAGGTTGTTCTTCTTCATGGCAGCGTCGATTCCCTCGGTGCCCGCGAGCCGGATGTCCTTCGCGCGGTCGGCCTGGTAGCGCGAGCGATCCATCTGCACGTCCATCTCGTCCGAGATATCGAGCTGCGCCTGGCCGTACTTGATGGCGCCGGCCTTCTGGTGCGCGACGTTCCACTGACGAAGTTCCGTGAGGGTCTTGACCGGCGCGCTGTCGCCGAGGGTCTTGAGCCAGGCGTTGAAGTCGCGCTTCATTCCGTACTTCAAGACGACCGAGCATTCCGCGTCCTTGCCCTTCCCGTTGTCGAGGCCGCCGCAGGTGCCCCAGCTCAGGAAGCTGTCGGCGGCGTCCGTGGCCACGACGCTCGGGATGTCCGCGGGGTCCACGATGACGGCGCCCTGCTGCTTCAGTATCTCGATGGCCTCGGCCATCACCCTGGCCTGATCCGCGTTCAGGCCCCCGCGCGGCTCCTTGGCGCCGGGCGTGAGCGCGCGGTCATAGAACGACGCGCGCGGAATGCCGATGCGCGCGCCCTTGAGGCCGGTGGGATTCAGGAACTTCGTGTAATCGCGGCCCGGCGGCGGCGCGCAGGTCTTCGTGGCCGCGTCGTTCGGATCGGGCGTGGCGCTCTCCAGGGCCCCCATCATCACCGCGACATCGGTGACCGTGCGACCCATCGGCCCGGCCGTGTCCTGATCGGCGGTGATGGGGATGACCCCGTAACGGCTGATGCGGCCGACCGTCGGCTTGATCGCGGCCAGCATGTTCTGATTCGCGGGGCTGAGAATGGAGCCCGAGGTCTCGGTGCCCACGTTCGCGGCCCAGAAGTTCGCCGAGGTGCCGATGCCCGAACTCGAACCTCCGGTGCTCAAGACGGGGCGCCCGTCGAAATTCGCCTCGCGGGGATCACGCCGCGGGTCGTAGGGGTTCATCCCGTAGCCGGTGAGCGCGTTGTAGTTCGCCGGCATGCCGGAGGCCACCCAGTTCGCGAGCTCGGTGAGGCCGGTCTTGGCGATGACGATGGCGCCCGCGTCGCGCAGGTTCTTCGTGATGGTGGCCTCGTAGGGCGGGGTAAAGCCGGCGAAGGCGAGGGCCCCTCCTGTGGTCGGCATCTGCGCGGTGTGGATGTTGTCCTTGAGGGCCACCGGGATACCGTGCAGAGGGCCGCGGATCTTCCCGGCCGCCCGCTCACGGTCGCGCTCGTCGGCCTCCTTGAGCGCGTCCTTGTTGACCGTGATCACCGCGTTCAGCTGGTCTTCGTACATCGCGATGCGCGTGAGGTACTGCAGGACGATCTCCCGGGACGTGGTGCGCTTCTGCTCGAGAGCGAGGCGCATTTCGGGGATCGTGACCTCCACCACCGAGAACGGCTTCGGAGGAGGCGCAGGCACGGCTTTCTGGGCCATGACGGACTGAGGGAGAGAGGCGAGAAGAAGGAGGGCGAGAGCCCGGAAGCGATGGGTCATAGCGTTGATTGTAGGTCGAGTACGGGCGCCCGACCTCGCCGCCGAACCCCGAGGCTGTCGGCTATCGTCTCGGAGAGGACATGACCCCGCCCCTCACCCATGACATGGTCACGCTCCACAGGCTGATGGGCGAGCTCGCTCGTGCCGAGGCGGATCGTGTTGCCCTCATTGATGATGACGGGTCGACGACCTACTCCGAGATGTGGGCCAGGGCGGAGGCGATCGCGGGCACGTTGAGGTCGCGCGGAGTCCAGCGCGGAGACGTCGTCGCGGTGGCGATGCCCCGTTCATCCCTCATGGTCACTGCCTGCGTCGCCGTGATGCGCACTGGCGCCATCGTGCTGGCTCTCGACTTGAAGCAGCCCGCCCTCAGAAACCGGCGGTTTCTGGAGGCGGGCCGGGTTCGCTTCTCGGTTACGGAAGGGCCCGCCATTCCGGAGTGCGTGGCCGGCACCGAAGCGATCGAGGCGCACGCCGCGGCCCCGCCTCGTACTGTGGCCGACGCCGATGTGGGCGCGGAGGATCCAGGCTTCGTTGTGTTCACCTCGGGCACGAGCGGGGAGCCCAAGGGTGTCTTGATCTCACATGCCGCGATGGTCGCGCGGTCCCGCGTCGAACAGGCGGCTTTCGGGCTCACCGCGAGCGATCTCTACCTTCTGCGAACGAGCCCCATGCTCATCGGCCTTCCGGTGGCGCTCGAGGTCCTCGCCTCCGGTGTGCCGCTCCGGATATCGCCGGAGGCGGCGGCCGACGACGCCTCCGGCCTCGCCGATCTGATTCGCGACTCCCGCATCACCTTCGCGGGCTTTCCGCCGCGCCTGATCGAGAGCCTGCTCGCCGTGCCCGAACTGGCCGCGAAGCTCGCCTCCCTTCGGGTTCTGCGCAGTTCGGGCGAGGCGCTCCGTCCTCGCCTGGCCGCGAGGGTCCGCGCTGCGCTCCCCGGCTGCCGTGTGGTCGATGGCTATGGGACCACGGAGACGGGCGGCATCGTGCTCACGGCCGACGTGGAGGAGCCCGTCGATCTCGAGTCGCCCGCGCTTGCGGGGCGCCCGCTGGGAGGCGTGGCCGTCCGTCTGGTTGACGAGGAGGGAGCCTCCACGGCCGAGGGGGATATCCATGTGAGCACGCCGATGCTTTCAAGCGGCTACCTCGACGGTGGAGCGGAAGACGGAGCACGTTTCGTGTTCGCGCCTGGCGCATCAGAGGAACCACTGTTGCGCTGGTATCGAACCGGGGACCGGGGACGGCGTCTGCCCGATGGCCGAATCATGGTCCTGCGCCGACTGGACGTCCAGCTCAACGTGGACGGTGTAAGGATCGATCCGGTGGAAGTGGAGAGCGCGCTGCGCGCCCACCCGTCGGTCCGGGATGCCGCGGTATGGACTCACCCGGACGGTCAGGGACGCGCTCGCCTGATCGCGTACATCGTCCACCGAGAGGCTCCGACCGCTCCCGCCGAACTGCGGAGTTTTCTCACGCGATCCCTGCCCTCGTCGCTCATTCCCGCGCGGTTCGTCCACCTCGACGCCCTGCCTCTCACGTCATCGGGAAAGGTGGATCGCGCTCGCCTGCCGCCGCCGGGCTCGCTCGCCGAACGGGCCTCGCCGGCCCGCGATGAGGGCGAGTCCAGGGTGCTCGCTCTCTTTCGCGAGATCCTGGATGTGCCGGGCCTGGGCATCAATGACGACTTCTTCGAATGGGGCGGCGACTCCGTGAAGGCTTTCGCCCTGATGGCCCGGATTTCCGAGCGCATCGGCGTCAGGCTGCCTGCCGCCACGATACTGACCGCACCCACCGCGGCCGCGCTTGCGCGGGAGATCGCGCAGGGAGACACCGGGCAGGTGACCGCGATCCGGCTGCGCCGGGCCGGGGATCTTCCGCCCCTCGTTTGCCTCCCCGGCCTCGCCGGCGACCCGCTCTGGTTTCGTCCTCTCCTGGAGGCGCTCGATCGGGCGCAGCCGGTGATCGGCCTCTCGTTCGTGGGACTCAAGCCGCCCTTCTCCATAAAAACTGCGGCGCTCCGCGGTATCGATGCCCTGCGCGGCGGTCAGCCCGCGGGCCCCTATCTGCTGCTGGGACACTCCGTGGGAGGTGTGCTCGCTTTCGAGATGGCGCGCGAACTACGCCGGCAGGGCGGCGCCGTTGCCTTCCTGGGCCTGATCGACACCTGGGTTCCAGGATCGCGCCGGGTCGCGCCGTCGAACGCCGCCGCCCGCGTCGCCAAGCGTCTGAAGCGCTTCCGGAACCGGATGGTCGGGGCCGCGCGCGATCGGTTGCAGGAATCGCTGGCGCGGCTCGGCGTGGAGGCGGAAGGGCGGCGAGGCCCCATCTACGTTCCCGGCCTCAGGGAAGCGGCCCTCGTCCATCGCCTGGCGCCCTGCGACCTCGCGATCACACTGTTCCGCGCGAATGAGCGGACCCTCGGCGCCGACCTCGCCACCGACTGGGCTCCGTTCGCCCAAGGCGGCGTCGAGATTGTCGACATCGCCGGGCACCACTTCAACCTCATCACCGGGGGACGGGCCCGGGAGCTCTCCGCGCGGATCGCCGCCGCGGTAGCCCGCGCCCTTACTTCATGGTCTCGAGAGTCCGCTTCGCGGTCGCGATGATGGCGTGTCCGGGATAGTCGGCGATGAGCTTGGTGAGAATGCTCCTCGCTTCGGCGCCCTTGCCCAGGTTCACGAGACAGCGCGAGAGCAGAAACTTCAGCCGCGCATCGGTGTCGGGCTCGGGGGGCAGGGCGAGGCCCTCCCGCAGCATGGCCTCCGAGTCCGTGAAGCTCGACTGCGACTCGATGATTCGGGCGAGCATCATGCGCACGCGCTTTCGCTCGCGCAGAGTTCCTTTGTCGCTTCGCCGCGCGCGCTCCAGGAGCGGGCGCGCGTCGTCGTGGTAGTTGAGTTCGTACATCCGCGACCCGAGACCGTACAGGGCGGCGAAGTTGCCGGGGTCCTGGGCGAGCGTCTTCTCCCAGAGCATCATGTCCGCTCCCTGGATCTCCGCGCTCGTGAGCAGTCTCAGGAAATCCTCGGCGCCCACGTAGCCCTCGATCCGCGACACGGCGCGTCCCCCGGGGGTGAAGAACCCGATGGTGGGCAGGCTTTCCACGCCGTGTTCTTCGCCCAGCTCGACCTCGTCGTTCCGCCCTTCCGTGTTGACCTTGACCGGCACCGTGGTCTTCGCGAGACGCGCCACCACGCCCGGGTCCTTGTAGGTGGTCTGGTCCAGCTTCTTGCAGAACGTGCACCAGTCGGCCCAGAAGTCCACCATGACCAGCTTGCCTTCGCTGCGGGCGCGGGCCTTCGCGGTCTTGAAGTCCTTCTCCCAGCTGAGTCCCGCGCCGAACACGTCCTGGCCGAGAACGAAGCCAAGGGCCAGAGCGAGAATCGGACGAGGCGTCATGCCGTGCGGATGGAGCGGCGCGCCTCGGCCGCCTGGTGGGCTGCCTCTACGAAGCCTCCGAACAACCCGTCGAAGGGATGCGCCATCCTCCAGAAATTCTCGGGGTGCCACTGCACCGCGACCACGAAGGCCCGGCCGGGCATCTCGAGACCCTCGACGATGCCGTCGGTGGGAGAGGTGGCGGAGACGGTGAGGCCTTCGCCGATGCGCTTCGCCGCCTGGTGATGGAAGGAGTTCACGCCCAGCCGGGTCGCCCCGAGAAGGCCCGCGAGCTTCGAACCGGGAACGACATCGACATCGTGCGCGATCTCCACACGGTTCTCGCCCGCCTCGTGCCTCGCCGCTCCCTGGACGTCGCTCGGAATGTCCTGGATGAGGGTGCCGCCAAGCGCCACGTTCAGAACCTGCAGACCGCGGCAGATGCCGAGCACGGGCATGTCGCGGCGGACAGCTTCGCGCGCGAGCGTGATCTCGAAGGGGTCCCGGGGGCCGTCGACGCGGCCGAGGGCGGTATGCGGGACTTCGCCGAAGATCACGGGGTCGACATCGGTGCCGCCCGAGAGCATGAGCCCGTCGCAGTTGTCGAGGATTTCCCCTGCCAGTTGTTCCGCTTCGTCGAGGGGGTTCGTGAATCCCGACGCCACGATGCTCGGGAGGCCCCGCGCCTTGGACACCGCGTGGAGGTAGTCGAAGCGCAGCCAGGTGTGGTTCGTGGTGCCGGGATTGCTTCCGGCCGTGATCACGATGCGGGGGCGCGGGCCGGTCACATGCGATCCGGAATGGGGATGCCGAGGAGGCCCGCCACGTCGGTGGTGTGCCTCACGAAGAGGTCGACCACGAGGACGCGCACCGCGCGCAGATCTTCGGTTTCCGCCCGCAGCACGGTGTGGGCGGGGTTCTGGTAGTAGCCGTGGAACGCCTGCGCGATCTGGAAGGCATGCCGGGTCATGACGCTCGGCTCCTCGGTCCGGACCGCGGTCTCGATTGCTTCTTCCGTGCGGGCCATGGCGAGGAAGAGCGACCAGGCCGAGGATCCCTCCTCGGTGGCGAGCCAGGAACCGAGCAGGTCCTTGTCGGCCGCGCGCCTCAAGAGCGCCTGCAGGTCATGGCCTTCCGCCGACACCTTCGCGAGGATGCTCTTCGCCCGCACCACGGAGTTCTGGATGTAGGGGCCGGTCTCGCCGGTGAAGGCGAGGGCTTCCTCCATGTCGAAAGTGATGATGCGGTTGCGTGAGAAGCGCAGCATGAAATACCGCAGGGCTCCGACCGCGATGTCCCGCGCCGCTTTTTCGCGGTCCTTCGCCACCCGTTCGGGGTCGCGCGTGGCGATCTCGTTCGCGGCCTTCGCCTCGAGCGCGTCGATCAGGTCGTCGGCCTTGACCCCGAGACCACGCCGGCCGGAGACCTTGACCACGCCCGCGTCTTCGTCGACCTCGTAGCCGAGTTCCTTCGCGGTCGCCTTCGAGAGAACGACCTTTTCGTAGCCCAGGTGCCGCGTACCCTCGGCCGCGTCGGGGCCGGCCACCGCGGCGACGCCCGCCTTCACGACCCTTTGGGGGTAGCTCTGGCCCACGTCGATGACGTTGAAGACGAGCGAGGCGCCGGTGCCGAAATGGGGCGCTCCCTCATCGGCGGCACCGCTCGTCGATGACCACAGGGGCCGCGCGGGCGTCGAGTCCTCGTGGCGCCGATACCTGAAGTCGAGACCGAGCTTGCCGAGCTTCCAGAGCTGATAGGCGATGTCCTTGCCCGTGTAGGTTACTGTTCCATTCGAGCGCACGATGATCTTGTTTTCGTCGAGGCCATCCTCGGACCCGGACATGCCGAGAACCCAGCAGCCCTTCGCCTTGCCCTCTTCCTCGAAGTGGATGGCCTTCGTCTCCTTGAGCAGCTCGAAGGCCTTCGCCCAGAAGTGCTGACGCAGGATGTCGGACTCGCGCACCAGCAGGTCGTAGCCGATGTCGAGGCGGGCCATGGTCGCGATGTGAGCGCGCACGATGCGCGCCGCCACGTACTCGCCGAGTTGAGCGGTCGGTCCCTCGTGCTTCTCGATGGCATGGAGCGTCGCGGCCTGAAGCGCCTTCCTCTCCCTGTCCTCTCCGTACCACTCGAAGACCCGGGCGTAGAGATCCCAGCAGTAGTAATCGAACCTCGCATCGAGCGCGCGGATGTCGGCCAGCGATTTCTTCTCGAGGCGCTCGAAGCCCACGATGACGTCCGCCACCTGGACGCCGGTGTCATCGATGTAGTTCTGGGTCAGGACCTCGTGGCCGCGGGCCTGGAGGAGGCGCACGAAAGTGTCGCCGAGGATGGAGTTCCGCACGTGGCCGATGTGCGCGGCCTTGTTCGGGTTGATGCTCGTGTGCTCGACGATGACGCGGCCGTCGCGGCGTTCCGGTGCGGGCGGCGCGCTCACGAACGAGGCGAGGCGCCGGGTGAACGCGCTCCGGTCGAGATAGAGGTTGATGAAGCCCCCGCCCGCGACTTCGGCGCGGGCGATGCCGGCGACGGAGGCGAGGCGGGGCGCCAGTTCCTGGGCGATATCGCGCGGCTTGCGGCCGATCTTCTTGGCGAGGTCGAAGGCGAGCGGCAGCGCCATGTCGCCGAGGTCCAGCCTGGGTGTCGTCTGGACGAGGATCTCCCCCAGGGTGACGCCGAAGGCCTCCGAAACCGTCTGTCGAATCCGGCCCGTGAGGTCCGTCTGAAAAGCAAGGATCATGATTTCGGAATCAGGCGGCTACCACGGTCGGAGGCGGCGCGCGGCGCCTGGTGTGTGACTACGGCAATACCACCGCGAGGTCGAATTCCGCGGTTCCCTTGCGGCACCAGTTCTCTCGCTTGGAGCAGTAGAAGTAGGACACCGTGGTCCGGACCGTGCTGAGGCCCCGGGGAGCGCCCTCGGCGACCGTGACCGGGAAGCGGAGGGGCTTCGCGAGATCGATGTAGTGCGCGTTCGCGGGGTCGGGGATGGCTCCCGTGCTCTTGGGCGGCGGCGGCGCCACGAGAGGCGAACTGGGCGCGAACTTGAGGCGGGCCGCGGGCTCCTCGTTGATGTTGACGTCCGGGTCCTTCCGCTTGAACTCCACCACGATCCCGCCCGGCGCACCCTTCTTCGCGGGCGCCTCGTAGGCGGCGGACACGTCGAAGTGCTGGGAGGTCGTGGCCTGCGGCGTCATCTGGAGCGCGCCCTGGAGGAGAAGGGCCGAGATCATCGAGGTCACCATCATGGCCTCATTGTATCGGGCGGGAGAGTCCGGATCCTAGCCCCCGCCCGGGCCGGCGTCCTTACTCAGGTCGTTCGCGCCAGGCGTTTCAGCAGGGAGATCTGGCCCGCGTGGTAGATGTCGTGGGCCGCGATGCCCAGGACCGTCCGGCGGATGCTGTGCCTGGAGGCCCGGACCTTGCGGTCGTAGGTCCGCGGATCGAGAGCCAGGATCGTCGCCCGGAGAGCGCGGTGCTCGGCTTTGAGGAGGGCCAGGTCCTTCTTCCAGTCCGCGAGGGTGAGACCCCGCTCCCGCGTAAAGAAGTTGCTGCCTTTGAGCGGAAAGGTGTTCCGCTTTCCCGCGGCGAGACGATTTCGGACCGCGTACTTCCAGTACGCGCAGTGAATGGCGAGCTCCCAGGCGTTGTGACCGTCCTTGCGCGGCCGGTAGAGCAGTTCGTCCACCGTCATGCCGCGGAGCGCGCCAAGCAGATTGGGGCCGTGCCAGGCCGCTTTGTTGAAGGCTTCGTCGAGCAGCAACGCGATGCTCAAGGTGTCCTGGGTCATGGGCTTCTCCGTATAGGGTCGGGAATTGGGGATACAATAGCTTCGGACCTAACCCCCTTAGGAACAGCAATCAGGCTGTTGGGGCGTTTTCCCAGAAAGAAGATCGCACGGTGGGCTCGAAACTGTTTGTCGGCAACCTCAACTTCAAGACCACCGCGGACGAAATTCGCGACCTGTTCTCGCAGGCCGGCGCGATTCGCGAAGTCTTCCTTCCCACCGATCGTATGACGGGTCGTCCACGCGGCTTCGCCTTCGTCGACTTCGAGAACGCGGAAGACGCGGTGAAGGCTACGGAGAGGTTCAACGGCATCGACCTCGGCGGCCGCGCCCTGCGCGTCAACGAGGCTGAGGAGCAGAAGCCCCGGCCCGCGGGCGGGGGCGGTGGACGTCCCTTCGGCGGCGGCGGGGGCGGCGGCTATGGCGGCGGCGGTGGGGGCGGCTACGGCGCGGGCGGTGGCGGCGGGCGTCCCTACGGCGGCGGGGGTGGCGAGCGCAAGGGTTCGCGTCGCAACGTGCGCGCTCAGAAGCGCGGCTTCTGAGTCCGAGCGGGGGCCGCAGCCTTCTCACGAGCTGCGGCGCCTCCCAACACGGTCGGCAGGGGCGCCCGGGTGAAATCCCGGCTCCTGTCCCTTGGTCCGACCGAACGGTGAGACACTGACGCGGCTTCGGCCGCGTCTTTTCTTTTCTCCCGCTTAGCGCATCGCCTCGTCGAGTTCGACGGAAATCCGCTCGGCCTTGGCGCTCAGGGCTTCGAACTGGGCCTGGACCGCGTTATCGCGGCTCGCCAGGCGGTCGGCGAGATCGAACCGCTCGTTCGCGATGTTGAGGGCGGCGAGCACGGCGAGGCGGAAGGAGTCGATGGTGGCGGTGGACTGCGACAGGTCCTTCATCTGTGCGTCCACGTACTTCGCGACCTCCTGCAGCCGCGCCTCGTCCTCGGCGATGAGCGAGAAGGTCTGGCCGAAGATGTCGAGTTCGACGCGGCGGGGTTTGGCAGCCATGCTCAGGACGCGCTCCGGCTAGTCGAGGCTCTCCAGGAGAGTGACGATCTTCGCCACCCGGGTGCGCACCTGATCCTGCTCGTTGCGAAGGGTCTCGAGCTCGGCGGTGAGGCTGTCGATCTTCGCCGCGTGGCCCGCGGCATCGCCCATCTGGGCTTCGAGGGCGGCGAGCTTCTTCTCCGCTTCGGCGAGCTTCGCCTTGTTCTCCTTGAGCTGCTCGTCGAGGGTCTTGTTGTCCCGCCGGAGCTTCTTCACGAGGTCCGCGGCCTTTTTGACCTTCTCTTCCAGAATGTCGAAGCTGTCCTGCATTCCTTCTCCTGTGTCGCCGATCAGACTGCGTTGTACGCCCAAATCTTAGGCGACTCCGCGGACGGAATAGCCCGCTTTCGAAAAACTCGCGCGAACCGCGTCCATGGCGCGCTCGACCTCTTCGCTCGAGAGTGTGCGGGCCTCGTCCTGGAAGACGAAGGAGAGGGTGAGGCTCACCTGGCCCTCCGGGACCCCCGCTCCCTCGAAGCGGTCGATCAGCTCGACCGCCCGGGCCGCGGGTCCCGCCTGTTCGCGGGCCAGCGAGGTGATGGCCACCGCGTCCGCGGTGATCGGGGCGAGGATGGACAGGTCGCGCGCCACTTCGGGGAAGCGCGAGAAGGAAGTGAAGGCGAGGGCCGGGCGGGCGTTGAGCGCGTCCATCGCGATCTCGGCCACGACCGGGCGGTCCTTGAGCGAGAAAGCCTCGATGGCGTCGGGGTGGAGTTCGCCCAGGTAGCCGCAGGCCTTGCCGTCAACGAGGAGGACTGCGCTGCGGCCCGGATGGAGGAAGGGGGGAACGCCGTCGCGGCGGAGGGTCAGGGCGGCGCCCGAGTCGCGCGCGAGAACCTCCTCCACCGTGCGCTTGAGGTCGAAGAAGTCGACCGCGCGCGCCTTGCCCGCCCAGCCCCGTGGAGTGGCGCCGGAAATGAGCAGCGCCAGGCGCGGGGTCTCGATCGGGCCCTCCGGCGAGGGCGTGAAGACCCGGCCGGTTTCGAAGAACTGGATGTCGCGGGCGCCGTGGCGCTGATTCCGCTCGAGCGCTTCGAGCAGGCCGGGCATGACCATCGACGTGCGCAGGGCGTCCTGGTCGCCGGAAAGAGGATTCGAGATCTTCACCATCGGGCCCTGGGAGGGGTCGCATTTCGCGGACGACGTGAAATTCACGTGCAGGGCCTCGCGGTATCCGAGGCCGGCGAGAAGAGCCTTGAGGTGACGCTCGTTTCGCTGGGCCGGGGTCAGCCCCGCGGCGCGCCGAGACGGGGGCACCGTGCGCGCGATCTTCATGAGGCCGTGATGACGGCCCACTTCCTCGATCAGATCGACTTCGCGCGTGCAGTCTCCTCGCCAGGCGGGTACGAGGACCTCCCAGGTCCGCCCGCCAGCGTGCGCCGCCGCTCCGGGGTCGGGTTCGTGGACTTCGAAGCCGAGCCGCGTGAGCGTCGTCCTCGCCTCCGCCTCGGCAACACTGGTGCCGAGGCGGGAGTCGACGCTTCCCAGGTTCAGGGTCAGCCGTCTGCTGGCGACCTCGGCTCCCCGGGCCTGGATGAGCGCCGGCCGCGCGGTTCCCATGGCGCCCTTGTGCGCGAGATGCGCGAAGCGGGCGATGGAGACCGGGCCCGCCAGAGGATCGGCGCCGCGTTCGAAACGATGCGAGGCGTCGGTGTGCATCCCGAGGGCCTTGGCCGCGCGGCGGATCAGGAGCGGATTCCAGTAGGCGGCTTCGAGCGCCACCGTGGTGGTGCCGGACGAGATCTCGGAAGAGGCGCCGCCCATGATTCCGGCGATGGCGAGGGCCCCCTCGGCGTCCGCGACCACGCCCATGGTGGCCGCGAGCGTCCGCTCGACCTCGTCAAGCGTCTTCACCACTTCGCCCGGCCGCGCCAGCCGCGCCTTCAACACGCCGCCGCGGACTTTGGTGAGGTCGAAGGCGTGCGTCGGCTGGCCCATCTCGAGCATCACGTAGTTCGAAAGGTCGACGATGTTGTTGATCGAGCGCTGGCCCGCGAGTTCCAGGCGGTCCTTGAGCCAGGCGGGGGAGGGGCCGACGCGCACGTCGAAGACGCGGGCCGCGAAGCGCGGGCACAAATCGGCCGCCTCGATGGAAACGCTCAGCGAGGCACTCGAAGGCGCTCCCGCTTCGGGGAAGGACAGGTCGAGCGGCTTGAGCGGCAGTCCGTAGAACGTCGCCGCCTCGCGGGCGATGCCGTACATGTTCATGGCGTCGACCCGATTCGTGGTGATGTCGAGATCGAGAACGGCCTCGGAGCCGAAGGTCTCGATGCCGTCGCAGGCGAGGCCCACGCTCGTCAGATCGTCGGCGAGCTGCGCCGCGTCCACCTTCAGGTCGACGAAGTCCCTGACCCAGGAAACCGGGATCTTCATGAGAACTGCTCGAGGAAGCGCACGTCGCTCTCGTAGAAGAGGCGGATGTCGGAAATGCCGTACTTGATCATCGCCACCCGCTCGATGCCGGTGCCGAAGGCGAAGCCGCTCACCTTCCGCGGGTCGTACACCACCTTGCCGAGGCGGGCGTTGACCGACTCGAAGACTGCTGGATGAACCATGCCCGAGCCGAGAATCTCCACCCAGCCCGTCTGCTTGCAGACGCGGCAGCCCGTCCTGCGGCCCTTGCAGGTACTGCAGCCCATGTCCACTTCCACCGAGGGCTCGGTGTAGGGGAAGTACGAGGGCCGGAAGCGGACCGGATACTCCTTCCCGAAAAGCGCGTGAATGAACGCCTCGAGCGTCCCCATCAGGTCGCCCAGAGTGATGCCCTCGTTCACCACGAGGCCCTCGAACTGGTGGAACATGGGGGAGTGCGTGATGTCGTCGTCGCGCCGGAACACGCGGCCGGGACACAGCACGCGCACGCCGGGCGGATCCTCGTTCGCGAGCATCGACCGGATCTGCCCGGTGGAAGTGTGCGTGCGCAGCAGGCGCGGCGGCAGGCCTTCGAGGTAGAACGTGTCCTGCATGTCGCGGGCCGGGTGATCCGCCGGCATGTTGAGCGCCTCGAAACAGTGGAAGTCGTCATCGACCTCCGGCCCGTCGAAGATGTCGAAGCCCATGCCGATGAAGACATCCTCAACCTCCTCGCGAACGAGGGTGAGGGGGTGCTTGCCGCCCGCCGGGCGGGCGCGGCCGGGCAGGGTGACGTCGATGCGCTCCGAGGAGAGGCGCGATTCGCGGAGACGCCGGGCGAGGGAGGCTTCCGCGTCGCCGATTCGGGCCTCGCCGAATTCCTTCAGCTGGTTGAGGGCCTCGCCCGCTTCCTTGCGGGCCTCCGCCGCGAGTTTTCCCAGATCCTTGAAGAGGGCGGTGATCTCCCCAGCCTTCCGTCCGAGAAAGCGATCCCGGACGGCCTGAAGCGCGCCCGGATCCGAAGCGGACGCAAGCTGGCCCTCGAGCCTCTCTCGAAGCTCGTGGGCCCGCGTCTTCAGATCATCAAGTGAGGACAACCGCCTTCGGAGCGCCTACGCCTTGGCGGGGGCAGCGGCGACGGCGGGCTTGGGCTGCGCCGGGATGTGCGGCTTCACCTGCTCCACGACCCTGGCGAAGCCGGCGGCGTCGCGCACGGCCATGTCGGCGAGGACCTTGCGGTCGAGGGCGAGCCCCGAGGCCTTGAGGCCCGAGATGAACTTCGAATAGCTGACCCCGGCGAGGCGGCAGGCCGCGTTGATGCGGACGATCCAGAGCGCCCGGAAATCGCGCTTCTTCTGCTTGCGGCCTTCGAAGGCGTTCTGGCCCGCGCGAATCGAGGCTTCCTTGGCGAAGCGGTACAGTTTGCTCTTGCCGAGGAAGAAGCCTTTGGTCAGCTTCAGTACTTTCTTCCGCTTGTTCCGTCGTGCAGATCCGCGCTTTACGCGAGGCATGGATGTCTCTTTCTTGATGACCCGGGCCACAATGGCCGTCGGTCCGTCACACTTTGGTTATCTCAGGGTCGAGGCGGTGACGAAGCCAGGGGGTGCGCGTCGGCTCCCAAAACCCTGATCCTTGTTTCCGGCGGGGGACTTCAGGCCACCTGAGGAAACGCAGAGCCGCGGAGTTTACAACACCGCGAAGGCTGGGCGCAGACGAGGCACGGCACTCTCCGCTATGCTGAACCGGAACGACGATGGAACTCACTCTCTGGCGCTGGAGCCTCGGCGTGCAAGTTTCGTCGACCTTGCTGGTTACCGCGTTCTTCGTGGCCCTGCAGCGTTCGCTCCCGCGCGGCTCGATCACCGCCTGGGTCCGGGGATGGGCTCTCAATCTCGCCGCGCTCGGGGTGGCGTTCGGATCCTGGATGACCGACCCGCCTCCGAGCGTCCAGCCGCTGGCCCTTTTCCTGTTCCTGGCCCCCAAGACTCTGGCGGTGTTGTATCTCGCCCAGGGGGCATGGTCGCTCGCCCACCCGGGCCGTCAGTTCATCGGCTGGCCTCAGTTCCTCGTCGCCGGCTTCCTCTACCCCGTCTTCGCGGGCTGGGTGCTCACGAAGTTTGACCTCATCGGCGCCGGACAGCAGCTCTTCGTGGCCCTGATGTTCCTGCCCACGGGCCTCGCGCTCATCCGATCGGGCGATCGGGCCCTGCACTGGCTGGCCGGAGGCTTCCTCGCCCGCGGCCTGTTGTGCCTTCTCGAATCGGCGGCCTACGCGGTGCAGGTTCTGCCCGAAGGCGTGGTGTCGGCGGCCCATCGGGCCCAGACCGGTCTCTTCCTGGCCGTCCATTCGTCGTTCGACAGCGGCACCGAATGGCTTCTCGCTCTGGGCTTCGTCCTGGCTCTCTCCCTTCGGTCGCAACGCGCCCTCGAGGCCTCCATCAGCGGTCTCCACCAGGCGCAGGAGGAACTCCGCCGCCTCGTGGACTACGACCCTCTTACCGCCCTCCTCAATCGCCGCGCTCTTCCTGAGATCCTGCGGGCCGTGCAGCCGGACGGCGCGACCGTACTGTTCATGGATCTCGACGACTTCAAACAGGTGAACGACGAGCGAGGCCATGAAGTCGGGGACTCGAGCCTCCGGCGGTTCGCGGCCGCGTTGCGCGAGAGCTTCCGGCCGGACGACTCCTTCGTGCGCTACGGCGGCGACGAGTTCGTGGTGGTGGCGAGGGGCCTGAGCCGGGACCTGGCCGAGGAGCGGGTGGCGACCCTCCGCGCCCGCCTCGCGATGGCGGCGGCGGACGGGCCCGCGCTCAGAGTCTCGGTGGGAATCGCCGAACTCGCGGCCGGGGGACGTCCCGAGGACGCGCTGCGCGCGGCCGATCAGGCCATGTATTCCGCGAAGCAGAGCCGCGTCGCCTGAGCCCCGGAGTTCCGGGAGCGATTGCGCCCCTCGTCTCGTGATACTGTGCGCATACCTAGTGCATACCCGAGTCGGCTTCCCGCCGGTTCGCCTCATCAACCCCCGGAGACAAGCCCTTGGATCCCGTCCTGCCCCAGAATGATCCTGACCCCGCGCGCCGCCGCGCCGCGCTCGAACTGAAGCGCCTGGAGTATCGGTACAACTACACGATCAACCCGCCGCTCGCCATGGCGGATGCCGTGCCCTGGCACGACGAGCCGGGCTTCGGGTGGTTGAAGCTCATGGCCGTCTACCTGCTCAAGGTCCTGAAGAACAACCGGCAGGCGGGCCAGGCCATCGATCCCCAGACCCCGACCTCGAAGCTCATGACCCTGCTTGCCGCGCTGGGACGCGAACTCGCCGCGCATCCGGATGCCCTGATCGAAGACGTCAAGGCCGCGATGCAGGAAACCCAGGTCCACGGGCGGCCCACCTCCATCGGCGAATACGCCCAGCTCTTTCAGTCGATCGCCCTGCCCGCGATCGCCGCGACCTATCGCGACGACCCGAGCTTCGCCGCGAACTTCGTGGCGGCCACCAACCCCCTCATCATAGAAAGGGTCCGACAGCTCGACGCCCGGCTTCCCCTGACCGACGAGCAGTTCCGTTCCGTCATGGGCCCGCAAGCCTCCCTCGCCGCGTTCGTCTCCGCCGGACGCCTCTTCCTGGCCGACTATCGGATGCTGACCGGGGCCGCCACCGGCGTCTACAACGGCGCACCCAAGTATCTCTACGATCCCCTCGCCCTGTTCGCGGCCGCGGATGACGGCTCACTCGTCCCCGTCGCCATTCAGCTCGAGCAGACGCCCGGGCCCGGAAATCCGATCTTTCTTCCGAGCCATGGCATCAACTGGGATATCGCGAAGCTCCTGGTCATGGTCGCCGACTGCAACGTGTCCGCCCTGTACTTCCATCAGGCCCGCACCCACATGGTCATCGAGCCGATCGTCCTCGCGACCCACCGGCAGCTCTCGGCCTCTCACCCCCTTCACATCCTGCTCGATCCCCACTTCGAAGGAACCCTCTTCATCAACCACCTCGGCCAGAAGTCGGTCTTCGCCCCCGGCGGCACCATCGAGACCATCAGCTCGGCGACGCGCGATTCCTTCCGCGCTCTCGCGGTTTCGGCCGTGGTTGGTTTTCCTTTCGCCCAGACCTCGCTCCCCGTCAATCTGAAGTCACGCGGCGTGGACGACCCGGCCGTCATACGGGACTACCCGTTTCGCGACGACGGACTCCTCGTCTGGAACGCGATCCACGGATGGGCTTCGAGCTACGTCTCCCTCTACTACCACTCCGACCAGGACGTCCTCGACGATTTCGAATTGCAGGCCTTCGTGGCGGAGCTCCTTTCCCCGGAGGGGGGCCGGCTGACCGGCTTCGGAGAGGACGGGGGAATGAAGACCCGGGCGGGACTTATTGAAACCATCGCCTGCATCATCTTTACCTCGACCGCGCAGCACTGGGCGCTCAACGGGCCGCTCAGTACGCTCATGGCGTACGTGCCCTACTACCCGATCGCGGCCTATCAGCCGAGGCCGACCTCGACGGCGGGCGCCACCGAGGCGAACTTCCTCGCGACACTCCCGCCCATCGAGCAGGCGCAGAGGCAGCTCGGCGCGTCGTATCTGATGGGCTCGGTTCGCTACACCACGCTCGGCGAGTATCCGCGGGGATGCTTCGGCGACTCTCGGGTGCGTCCTTTGCTGGCCGCGTTTCGCGAGAGTCTCGACCTGGCCGAGGCCACGATCGCCACGCGGAATCTCGGCCGTCGGACACCCTACCCATTCATGAAGCCTTCGGTGATCCCGCAGAGCATCAACATATGAGCCTGGGGCTCGGCGAGGAACAGATCGGTCCTGAGGAAGCGACCATCGCCGCTCGGACGCTCGCGCTGGTCAAGCGCGGCCTGATCGAGACGCCGCCCGGGCAATGGGTCAAGCGCGATGCCCATCCCAAGGCTCATGGGTGCGTCCACGGCACGTTCACGGTTTCCTCGGATGTTCCCGCGGCGCTGCGCCATGGCCTCTTCGCGACACCCGCGACCTACCCCGTCTGGATCCGCTTCTCCAACGGCAACAACACGCCGGACAACAAGGGCGACATCCGAGGGATGGGGATCAAGCTCTGCCAGGTCCCGGGACCGAAGATCCTCGACGACGAGAAGCTCACCCAGGATTTCCTGATGATCGCGAACACGGTGATGCCGGTGGGCGTACCGGGCGAGTATCTCGCGCTGTTCGAGACGCTGATCAACCACACTCCCTGGCCCGCGATCAAGGGCATCCCCTTCCTTCACCTTCTCCGGGCGCTGGGGAACATCGCCGAAACCGCGCTCTTCAAGCCCACGAACCCCCTGCTCTTTCAGTACTGGAGCACCACTCCCTTTCTCCTCGGCTCCGGCGCCATGAAGTACTCCGCGCGCCCCTGCGCTTCGATGAACGCGGAAGACGCGAAACGGCCCGAAGATCCGGGGCCCGACTTTCTCCGCGAGGCCATGGTGCGCCTGCTCGCGGAGCGCGATGCCTGCTTCGACTTCATGGTCCAGCCCCAGACCGACGCGGGGGCCATGCCGATCGAGGATGCGGCGGTGAGGTGGAGCGAAGAGGCTTCGCCGTTCGTGAAAGTGGGGACCATTCGCATTCCTGCCCAGAAATTCACGTCGCCCGCTCAGGACATGTTCTGCGAGAACCTGTCCATCAACCCGTGGCACACCCTGGTCGAGCACCGCCCCCTTGGCGGTATCAACCGGGTGCGACGCGCGGTCTACGAGGCGATCTCTGAGTATCGCCACACCCGGAACCACGCGCCCCGCACGGAACCCACGGGCGACGAACGATTCTGAACAGGAGCACCGACGGCCGATGATTCCCACCCTGCCCCAGTCCGACTCGACCGAAGGCCGCGCTGCGCGGCAAGCGCAGCTTGCCCGGGCCCGGGAGGAGTTCCGGTACGACTATACGTATATGGCGCCGCTGCCCTTCGCGCAGACCGTGCCGGAATCGCACCACCCTTCTGTGGCGTGGCGGCTCAAACTCGGCGAGACCGTCATCACCATTTTCGAGAACACCTTCGACATCACCCGCCACGCCTCGCGCTGGGGAAACATCGAGCTTCGCATCAAGATTCTCTCCGCCGTGGACACCAGGCTGACCCTGCAGGACCAGATCCTCAACAGCATCCTGGAGGGAAATCTCGGAGGCCGGGCACGGAGCCTCGACGACATCAAGAAGATGTTCATCCGGATCAAGCGTCCTCCGCTCACCGATGATTCCCAGACCGACAGCTTCTTCGCGCACATGCGGGTGGCCGGCCCCAACCCCATGGTGATCCGCCGCATCGATCACCTCCCGTCGGGATTCCCCGTGTCGGACGAGCAGTACCAGGAGACCATGGGCGCCGGGGATACGCTGGCTGCGGCCGCGGCGGAGCATCGTCTCTATCTCGCGGACTACGCCGGCCTCCAGGGTCTGCCCGCGGGCACGTTCCCGAACGGTCAGAAGTACCTGGCGGCGCCGCTCGCCCTTTTCGCCGTTCCGGCGGCGGGGAGCGCCGACCGGTCTCTGCGCGCGGTCGCGATTCAGTGCGCTCAGCAGCCGGGCCCGGGGAGTCCCGTGTTCTCTCCGCGGGACGGACTCGCCTGGCAGGTGGCGAAAGCCTTCGTGCAGATGGCGGACGGTAACTACCACCAGGCGATTTCTCATCTCGGTGAGACGCACCTCGTGCTCGAGCCCATCGTTCTTGCCACCTGCCGCCAGCTGGCCGCGTCGCACCCGCTCTCCGTTCTGCTCATGCCCCACTTCGAGGGCACGCTCAACATCAATGACGCCGCCCAGTCGAATCTGATGGCGCCTTCCGGCGGCGTGGACCGGGTCATGGGCGGGACCATCGCGGCGAGCCGCGAGGTGGCGATCAAAGCCGCCCAGGCGTTCCCCTTCAACCACGCGGCGCCCGGGGACGCGCTCGCCGCCCGCGGGGTGGCGGACACCACCGCCCTGCCCGGCTTCCCCTATCGCGACGACGCCCTCCTCGTGTGGACGGCCATTCAGCAGTGGGTCTCGAGCTACCTGCGGCTGTACTACGCATCTGATGCGGATGTGGCCGGGGACACGGAGCTGCAGGCGTGGATCGCCGAGATCGTGAGTCCGGAGGGCGGCCGCATGAAGGACATCGGCGAGGACGGGCGAATCAGGACGCTCGACTACCTTATCCGCGCGGTGACCCAGATCATCTTCATCGCCGGCCCGCAGCACGCCGCCGTGAACTTTCCCCAGTACCCCATCATGAGCTTTACCCCAAACATGCCGCTTGCGCTGTACAAGGCGCCGCCCTCGAGCCGCGACCTCACCTCCGAGAACGGCTTGCTGGACTGGCTGCCGCCGCTCGACATGATTCAGATCCAGATGTCGCTCGGGTACCTGCTCGGCCACGCCCAGGACACTCGCCTCGGCGTCTACGCGAAGACCGACCACGGCAGCTTCAAGCTCTGGGCGGCGCAGTCCCTTGAGGGCCTCTTTGGCCGGGGCTACTTCCAGGATTCGCGCGTGGCCCCGCTGCTCGCGGCCTTCCACGAAAGCCTCCTCTCGGTCGAGGACGAAATCACCCGAAGGAACCAGTCGCGCCGGCCCTACGAGTTTCTGCTGCCCTCGAGGATCCCGCAGAGCATCAACGTCTGATCAGGACGATGACCCGTCCATCGACACGGGAACCGGCCGCGCTCCCCAGATTTCGTCCGCGTACTGCTTCGTCGTTCGGTCCGAGGAGAACTTGCCCATGCCGGCCACATTGAGGATGGACATCCGCCACCAATCGTCGGGCCGGGTATAGACGGAGGCGGCGCGGCGCTGGCACTCCGCGTAGGAAGCGAAATCCGCGCAGAGGAAGTAGCGGTCTTCGCCCAGGAGCGCGTCGACGATGGGCCGGAAGAGTCCGGAACCGCCATCGAGCGAGCCGTTGGCGATGACCTCGATCGCGCGCCGCAGTTCCTCGCATTGTGCGATGAACGTCTCCGGCCGGTAGCCCGAGGCCCGCAGGTTCTCGATCCCGTCCTTGGTGTGGCCGAAGATGAAGATGTTGTCGGGCCCGACCTCCTCGCGGATCTCCACGTTCGCGCCGTCGAGGGTGCCGATGGTGAGGGCCCCATTGAGCGCGGCCTTCATGTTCCCGGTTCCCGAGGCCTCGGTGCCCGCGGTGGAGATCTGCTCGGAGAGGTCGCAGGCGGGGAAGATGATCTCCGCCTGGGACACCGAATAGTTGGGGAGGAACGCCACCGTGAGCTTTCCCGCGGTCACCGGATCGTCGGCGACGCGCCTGCCGATGGCGTGGACGAGCTGGATCGCGAGTTTCGCCATGGCGTAGCCGGGGGCGGCTTTGCCCGCGAAGATCACGGTGCGGGGCACGAAATCGGACGGGTTCGCCTTCAGACGCTCGTGGAGGGCGATGGCATGCAGCGCGTTCAGGATCTGGCGCTTGTACTCGTGGAACCGCTTCACCTGGCAGTCGAAGATCGTGTCGGGATCGAGGTAGATCCCGTGCAGCTTCATGGCCCGGTCGGCGAGGATCCCCTTGTTGACGCGCTTCATGGCGCTCCACTCGGCGCGGAACGTCTTGTCCTCGGCCATGGGCGCGAGCCTGCGGAGTTCGTCGAGGTTCTTGATCCAGCCCGACCCGATGGCGTCCGAGATCAGCACGGCGAGGCCGGGATTGCTCTCGAGGAGCCATCGCCTCGGCGTGATGCCGTTCGTCTTGTTCGAGATCCGCCCGGGGAGCACATGGTCGAGGTCCGCGAAGGTCTTCTGCTTGAGGATGTCGGTGTGAAGGGCGGCCACGCCGTTCACGGCATGGCATCCCACGAAGGCGAGATGGGCCATGCGGATGTGGCCCGTCTCGTCCATGATGGCGGTACGCCGCACGAGGTCCGCGTCCCCCAGGGCCGTGGTCTGAGCCCTGAAGCGACGATCGATCTCCTCCACGATGTCGAAGTGCCGGGGCAGGAGCCTTCGGAACAGGTCGACCGACCAGCGCTCGAGTGCTTCCGGCTGAACCGTGTGATTGGTGTAGCCGAATACGCGCTGGGTGAGATCCCAGGCCTCGTCCCACGGGAGCTCGTGGTCGTCGATGAGGATCCGCATCAGTTCGGGAATGCCGAGGACGGGATGCGTGTCGTTGAGCTGGACCGCCACCTTTGCCGGCAGGTCCTGGAAGTTGCGCGGGCCGAACTTCCGGAACCGGCGCAGCACGTCCTGGAGAGTGGCGGTGACGAAAAAGTACTGCTGTTTCAGGCGGAGTTCCCGGCCCGCGCTCTTGTCGTCGGGCGGGTAGAGCACCTTCGAGATGTTCTCGCTCTCCGTCTTGTTCTGAACGGCGCGCACATAATCGCCCTGGTTGAAGACACGCAGGTCGAATTCGCGGCTGGACTTCGCCGACCACAGCCGCAAGGTGTTCACGGTGTCGTTGCAGAAGCCCGCGACCGGGGTGTCGTAGGCCATGGCCCAGACCTCCTGCGCGTCCACCCAGCGCGCCCGCACGCGCCCGCTCGCGTCCGCGACATGCTCGCTGCGGCCGTAGAAGCGCACGGGGAAGATCGCGTCGGTGCGGGGAATCTCCCAGGGGTTGCCGTAGCGCAGCCAGTTGTCGGGGGATTCGACCTGGGCGCCGTCCACGACCCTCTGCTGGAAGATGCCGTACTCGTAGCGGATGCCGTAGCCGTAGAAGGGCAGGGCCAGGGTGGCCGCGGAGTCCATGATGCAGGCGGCGAGGCGCCCGAGGCCGCCGTTGCCGAGGCCCGCGTCCCATTCCTTCTCCTGCAGCGCCTCGAGGTCGTAGCCGAGCTGGCGCATGGCCTGCACGTGCGCGTGCCGCGCGCCGAGGTTCACCACGTTGTTGAGCAGCGCCCGGCCCATGAGGAACTCGAGGGAGAGGTAGTAGACCCGCTTCGCATCCGCCTGGTAGTAGGCGCTCTGGGTCTTGAACCATCGCTCCATCAGGCGGTCGCGCACCGAGTAGGCGAGAGCCATGTAGGCGTCGAAGTCGCTGGCGTTGTGGCCGTCTTTCGCCACCGTGTACATCATCCGCTGCGCGAACCCCGCGACGATGCCGCTTTCATCGAGACGGCCCCGGGTCGGTTCGGGGATCAGACGACGATTGCCCACGGGGCGAATGCTAGCGCTTTCGGCTCTTCCCCGGCGCGCCCGGTCTCAGGAGAAGGTCAGGCCGAACCCCAGGGGGAACCGCGGCTCGTAGGTCGCGTCTCCCGCATTGATCGGGACTTGCGCCATCGAACGCGGCCACGTGAAGGAGAGACGTCCTTTGGGTTTGAAATCTCCGAAGAGGACGTCCGTGATTCCCCTCCCTTCCGTGCCCGGCAGAAAGGCCGCGACCATCGCGTCACAGCGCGAGAGAGCGTCCTCGATGAGCATCGGCCGGCCGGAAAGCAGGATGGCCACGATCGGGACTCCCGCGGCCTTGAGCCGTTCGAGCGCCGCCATCTCGTCCGGACCGAGCGAAAGGTCCTCGCGATCGCCCGCACCCTCCGCGTAGGGGCGCTCGCCCATCACCAGCACGGCCGCATCGGCTCCCGAGGCCCCCGCCCCATCCGCGGAGAAGGTGACCTCGGTCGAGGCGGAGACGGCGCTTCGAACCGCCGCGAGAATCGTGACGCCTCCCGTCGTGACCTCTCCGCTCCGGCCCTGCCAGTCGATGGTCCAGCCGCCGCACTGGTCTCCGATGTCGTCGGCGCTCCGTCCCGCTACGTGGAGGCGGGCGGCCGTCTTGCTCAGGGGGAGGACGTTCTTCTCGTTCTTGAGGAGCACCAGGGACTGCCGCACGCACTCGCGCGCGACCTCGCGATGCGCGGCCGAGCCGAACGACCGGTGCAGGCGGCGGTCGGCGCGGATCCGCGGGTTCTTCGCCAGAAGGCCCATGGCCGCCTTGACCCGGAGGATTCGCAGGACGGCATCGTCGATCCGGCTCATCTTCACCCGCCCTTCCGTGACCAGCTCGCGAAGCAGGGTGAAGAAGCGGACGTATTCGTTCGGCACCATCACCATGTCCATGCCCGCGTTGATCGAGATCTCGATGGCGTTCTTGTAGTCGGGCGTGATCTGGTCGATCGCGGCGTAGTCGGAGATGAGGAACCCCTCGAAGCCCATCTCCTCCTTCAATATCTCCGTGAGGAGCCTGCGGCTGCCCGAGACCTTCACTCCGTTCCAGCTGCTGTAGGACGGCATGATGGAACCGACGCCCGCCTCGATGGCGCCCAGGTAACCGGGGAGGTGAATCCGGCGAAGCTCCGCCTCGCTCATCGGCGTATCGCCCTGATCGAGCAGGCGCTTCTTGTCCGTCGATCGGGGTTTGCCCGTGCCCATGACGGTGCCCCCATCTCCAACGAAGTGCTTGGCGCAGGCGAGAACGCTCGTGGGATGGTCGAGGCGCTGCTGCTGAAGGCCCCGCACCGCCGCCTCGCCGAGGCGGCGCGCAACCTCGGGATCCTCGCTGAAGCCTTCGTAGGTCCGGCCCCATCGCTCGTCCCGCGGTACGGCCACGCAGGGAGCGAACGCCCACTGGATTCCCGTGGCGCGGACCTCCAGGGCGGTGATCCTCGCCGCGCGTTCCACGAGGCCCGGATTGCGCGTGGAGCCGAGGCCGATGTTGTGGGGGAAGATGACCGCTCCGAGCACGTTGTTGTGGCCGTGCACGGCGTCGACCCCGAACAGCAGCGGGATGGCGAGGCGCGTCTTCAGCGCGCGAGCCTGATATCCCTCGTACATCTCCGTCCAGGCCTGCAGCGTGTTGCCGGCCTTGGGGTCCGAGCTGCCGCCGCTCAGGAGCGAGCCCAGGAAGTACCGCTCGATGTCGCCTTCGTCTTTGAGGGCGTTCTGCTCGGCCTGCGTCATCTGGCCGATTTTCTCCTCGAGCGTCATCCGCGAAAGCAGGGCGCGCGCCTGCGGGTCATGCGCCCGGAGGGCCTTCCCCGGGGGCGCGGACCACGCGCTCGAAAGCGCGGGCGGAACCAGACTCGCTCCCGCCGCCCGGGTGGCTGCCTGGATGAACCGGCGTCGGTGGATCGTGCTCTTCATCCTTGCTCCCTCGACTCCTTTGGGTGAGCGGCAGTCTAAGGCGGGTGTGATTGAATGCCCTGGTGCGCCGATCCGCCGCCCTCCTCGCCCTGTGCGCTTCCGGCTGCGCCACCGCCTACGATGCGCGCGGCCTCGTGCTCCGCGTCGATCCCGCCTCTTCCACCCTCACCGTTTCCCACGATCCGATCATCGGCTACATGGGCGCCATGGTGATGCCGTTCGCCGTTTCTGACCGGGCCGCGCTCCGCGGCGTGCGGCCGG
>JAIBCN010000028.1 GCA_019694155.1 Vicinamibacteria bacterium
CGCCGCGATCTCAAGACGAAGTTCGGCGAGAACGGATTCCACAACCTGAAGGTCGAGAGCACGCTCGACCTCCGGCTTCAACGGGTGGCCCAGGAGACGCTCGAAGCGGGCCTCGCCGATCTCGACACCAAGCTCAAGCGGCCGGACGGCATGAAGCTGCAGGGCGCCCTCATCTCCCTCGATGTGAAGACAGGCGGGATCCTGGCCCTGGTGGGCGGACGGTCGTACACCCAGAGCCAGTTCAACCGGGTGGTCCAGTCCCAGCGTCAGCCGGGCTCGACCTTCAAGCCTTTCGTCTACCTCGCCGCGTTCGAGGCCACTCTCGACGATCCGGCTCTCCCGCCCATCACGCCCGCCACCGTGGTGGACGACTCGCCCTACGTCTTTTTCTACGAGGACAAGGAGTACATCCCCCAGAACTTCGAGGACGAATACCTTGGCCCCGTGACCCTGCGACGCGCGCTCTCCAAGAGCCTCAACGTCGCCACCCTCAAGGTGGCGGAGATGATCGGATACGCGCGGATCGCCGATCTCTGGAAGGAGCGGATGCGGATCACGAAGACCGTGAAGGCGGTGCCTTCGGTCGCCCTCGGCTCATTCGAGGCGAGCCCCCTCGAGATGGCGACGGCCTACGAGATCCTGGCCTCCGGCGGCTTCAAGCGGGAGCCTTTCGCGCTCTATCGCGCATCCACCGAGGACGGCACCGCGTTCGAGCTGACGGCGGCCACGTCCACTACCCGCGTGGTCCGTCAGGAGACCACCTATCTCGTGACCCGGATGATGGAAAGCGTCCTCAATGAAGGCACGGGGGCGGCCGCCCGCTCCATGGGATTCACGGTGGAGGCCGCGGGAAAGAGCGGCACCACCAATGACACCCGGGACGCCTGGTTCGCGGGCTTTACCCCGGACATCGTGACCATTGTGTGGGTGGGCTACGACGACAATTCGCCCATCAACCTGCCCGGATCACGCGCGGCCCTGCCCATCTGGACGGAGTTCATGAAGTCGGCCGTCGCGGGTCTCGGGAATCGCGGCTTCCTGCCCCCTGAAGAAGGCGTCGTCTTCGTGGATATCGACAAGGCCTCGGGCAAGCGCGCGAATCCCAACTGCGGCAAGGTCTTCAACGAGAGCTTCCTGGTGGGCACCGAGCCCATGGAAGAAGCGGTCTGCCCGTCGGGCAACTGACCGGGAGCTTTCCCGCTTCTCGCGACCGCTCCATGTGACGGGCCGCGTAGCGTCACAGCCGGGGTGATCGGGCCCCGTGCCCTTTCTCTACTCTTTCCGCGTCGAAGCCCAAGACGGCTTCGAATCCTGGAAAGGAAAGAGCCATGAGAGACCGATTTCGCGTACTGGGCCTTGCGGCCCTTCTAGTGCTCCCACCGATCGCACAGGCGGCGGACGAGCCTGCCCGGGCTCCCCGGGAGACGGATCTGACCCTGGGCGCCATACAGCGCTCTCTGAAGGCCGGCATGTCCACTTCCGAGGTTCTGGAGGCGGCGGGCTCGCCCAACCTCGTCACCCGCGGCAGGAACGGCCGGGAGTCGTGGGTCTACGACCGGTTCGCCACCGAGACATCGGAGCAGGGCTTCCACATCGGCGGCGGCGGCACCGGAGCCGGGGGTTCGTTCCTGGGCGCGCTCGGAGTAGGCGGCGGGCGCAAGAAGTCGACGACCACGCAGCGCACGCTCATGCTGATGGTCACCTTCGGACCCGATGGCACGGTCGAGTCCTTCACCTACCGCGTCTCGAGGTTCTAGGAGACCGCCATGAACTCCCGTCACCGCCGGATTCCACTCGCTCTCACTTTCGTCCTCGCCGTCGAAGGCTGCGCCTCGGCGGGCCCGCTGCGGGTTCCCGCGACCTCGATGGGGGTTCGGGAAGTCCAGACCCGGTCGTTCGACAATGTCGATGCGCACACCGCCCTGAAAGCCGCGGTCGACATGCTCCAGGACGGCGGCTTCGCCATCGAGCGCACCGACGCCGATCTTGGCCTCGTGATCGGAAGACAGGCCGTGGTGCGAAAGCCCGGGGCCGGGCTGCGGGCCCTCAAGTACATGGGAGCGGCCCTGTCCTACGGCCTCATCGGCCTGATTCCCCTGAACAAGACCGACGAACTCGAAGCCAGCGTGAACGTCACCGGCATCGACGACGACAGCGTGCGAGTCCGCATCGCCATCCATCGGCGATTCCTCGACAAGAGCGGACGGTTGAAGAAGACCGAGGCGCTCATCGACGGTCCCCTCTACCAGGATCTCTTCGAGTTGCTGGGCCGAAGCCTTTTCGTGAGCCAGGCCCGATAGCGCAGATCGATGGTGGGCGCTGCAGGATTCGAACCTGCGACTTCCACCGTGTGAAGGTGGCACTCTACCGCTGAGTTAAGCGCCCGTCGGGTGGGCCGCATTGGCCACATCCAGACCGGCAGCGGGAGTTTACAAGAAGAGCGGCCTTTCTTCGGAAACGAGGCCGGTTACGTAGACTGCCCCGCCATATGACACCGGAGAGCCATCGCACCTACAAGTACTACGACCTGGTGATGGCGGCCTTCGTGACCGTCCTCTTGTGCGCCAACCTGATCGGCGCCTCCAAAGTGGCGACCCTCTTCGGCTTCACCTTCGGCGCGGGAGTCTTGTTCTTCCCCATCAGCTACATCTTCGGCGACGTTCTGACCGAGGTCTACGGCTATGCCCGTTCGCGCCGCGTGGTCTGGGCGGGATTCGGGGCGCTCGTCTTCGCATCGGTGATGAGCCTGGTGATCCTCGGGTTTCCGCCGGCCTCCACGTGGCCTCACCAGGCCGCCTTCGAGACGGTCTTCGGCAACACCTGGCGGATCGCGGCGGCCTCGATGTTCGCCTACCTTTGCGGTGAGTTCTGCAACTCCTTCGTGCTCGCCAAGATGAAGCTCCGCACGGCCGGCCGATTCCTGTGGATGCGGACCATCGGCTCAACCATCGTGGGCGAGGCCGTCGACTCGCTGATCTTCTACCCGCTCGCCTTCGGGGGAGTCTGGCCCCAGGAGCAGGTGATCGCGGTGATGATGAGCAACTACATGCTCAAGGTCGGGTGGGAGGTGGTGAACACGCCCATCACCTACCGCTTGGTGAACTTCCTGAAGCGAGTCGAGCACGAGGACTACTTCGACCGCGACACGAACTTCACGCCCTTCAGCCTGGAGGCGTAGCAGGGGCCTCAGGCCCGCGTGGTCCGAGGCGGGCCTGGGCGTGGCGGGAGGGGGTTGCTTGGTCGCGACAGTGCTCGACCTCGCCTTTCGCCTGGGTGACGGAGGCGGAAATCCCGGCGAACCAAGATCGTCGCAGGCGGTTTCTCAGAACGGCAGATTGGCCGGAGACGGAGCGGGGCCGGGCGCTGAGATGGGTCGCTGGCGACGAGGCGTTGATCGCGAGTCGCAGAACTCAGTCGGTACCGTTCGCGATCATCGAGCCGAGTAAGGAGGCACACGATTCCATCGTCTCGATACGCACAGTGCCGACGCACGAGGCGTCCGCGGCGCGGCGAGCCCATCTTAGTGCTCGGCCCCGCGGGCCACATCTACCCAGCACCGCGGGATCGCTTCGTCGGTTACCTCCCGTCGCCCTCCTCGCGATGACGATCCAGGTTTCTCCCCAACGTGAGGTCCGAGGGACGTGACAGGCCTCGCAATGACGGCTTGGCCGCCTTCTTTTGCTGCGCGGCTGGGTCCGTGGTGGGGCCGAGAGAGCGCCGCTCACGCGTTCAGGAGTTTCGTGGCGGCGAGGGCGATGACGGCGATGCTGTTCTTGAGATCCTCGATGCCCACCCACTCGTCCGGCTGATGGGCGAGGTCCAGGACGCCGGGGCCGTACGCGACGGTATGCGGGATGTGGCCGATGCGGTCGAAGTGCTTCTGGTCGTAGGTCCCGGGGCTCGCAATGATCTGGGCTTCCTTGCGCAGAACGCGGGAGATGGCGGCCTGCAGGGACTGGGTGACCGGCGAGTTCTCGGGCGTCGCGGTCGGATGGACGACCATGCGGTCGGAAAGATCGTAGCGGAGGCCGGGAACGCGGGCTGCGACAGATTCCAGGAGCTTCTGAATCTCGGCCTTCGTGGCATCGAAGCCTTCCTCGAGCAGGAAGCGCCGGTCGAAGATCGCGTGGGCGCGGTCGGCCACGCAGGGGCTTTGCACATCCTCCCCCACCTGGCCGCCGCTCACCGTGTTCACGTTGAGGGTCGCGCGACGGGACAGCTCCGGCACCACCGGCACTTTGGTCATCCGCTTCGCGAGTTCCGGCTGGAGCTCGGTCCGGATCGCCTCGAGGATCGCGCCCATGTCGTCGATGGCGCTGTGCCCGAGGTAGGGCATGGAGCCGTGAGCGATGCGGCCGTGGGTGACCACGTCGAACCAGTACACACCGCGATGGCCGACGCAGATGCGGTCCACGTTGAGCGGTTCGGGAATGATGGCGAAGTGCGTGTTCTGCGCGGTCACGCGCCCGATCTTGCAGAGGTGGGCGACGCCGGCGTAACCGCCGCTCTCCTCGTCGACCGTACCGCTGATCTCGATCGCGCCGCCCGTCTCCACGTCGGCCCGGCGCAGGGCCTCGGCCGCGAAGAGCGCGGCGGCGATGCCCGCCTTCATGTCGCAGGTGCCGCGGCCCCAGATCTTCCCGTCCGAGACCTCGGCGCCGAAGGGGTCCTTCGTCCATCCACGGCCCGCGGGCACCACATCGAAGTGGCCGTTCATGTGGAGGGTCTTGCCGGGCCGCGCGCCTTCCCTGCGCCCGATCACATTGATGCGCGGGTGCTTCGCGGTGTGCTCGGGCATGCCTTCGGCCGCGATGTACTCCTCGGTGAAGCCCTTCCCTTTGAGCCACCGGCCGATGCAGCGCGCCCCGTCTTCGTAGAACTCCCCGGGCGGATTGACGGTGGGAATCCGGATCAATTCACGGGTGAACTCGACCGCTTCGTCGATCACGCTCTCCGCGGCACGGATGATTCGTTCGTCCTGCGGTCCTTCGAGGCTGGCTTCCATGCGGCTATTCGCTCTCCAGTGTCTGTTTGGCCGCGTCCAGCCCGGCGCGGGCTTCCTTCGACAGTTTCGGATAGTGCAGCTTCATCGAGCGAAGGGTGTCGATGATGATGTCCGCGACCGCGAGTCGCGCAAACCATTTGTGATCGGCGGGAATGATGTGCCAGGGCGCGTAGGTGGTGGAGGTGGCGCCCAGCATGTCTTCGTAGGCCCGCTGGTATTCGTCCCACAGCGCCCGCTCCTTGACGTCGCCGGCCTGGAATTTCCAGTTCTTTTCGGGCTCGGCCAGGCGGGCCAGGAAGCGCTTCTTCTGCTCGTCCTTGGAAACGTGCAGATAGAACTTGCGGATGACCGTGCCGTTCCGGGTGAGGTACTTCTCCCAGTTCCGGATGTCCTCGAACCGGTGGTCCCAGATGCGGTCGGTCGCAAGCTCGCGGGGGAGGCGCTGCTTCTCGAGATACTCGGGATGAACCCGCACGACCAGGGTCTCCTCGTAGTACGAGCGGTTGAAGATTCCGATGCGCCCGCGCTCGGGCAGGCATTTCGCGGTGCGCCAGAGGAAGTCGTGGTCGAGCTCTTCCGAGGAGGGCGATTTGAAGGAGAACACCTGGCAGCCCTGGGGGTTCACGCCGGACATGACGTGCTCGATGGTCGAGTCCTTCCCGGCGCCGTCCATGGCCTGGAAGACGAGGAGCAGCGCCTGCTGGTCCTGAGCGTAGAGCATCTCCTGCATCTTCCGAAGCTCTTCGACTCCCTGGCGCAGATGCTTCTTCGCCATCTCCTTCGACTCGTAGGAGCCGGTGGAATCCGTGTCGATGGACTTGAGGCGCACCTTGCTGCCGGGGCGCACACGCAGATCGGGGAGATCGATATCGAAAGCCATGGAGCGATCTTACGGCGCGCGGCGGTCCGCCGCTGAGATTCGCTTCCGTTCGAGACGCCCTCAGGGCGGGGACAGGATCAGGCGTTTGCGGATGGCGGCCAGGATCTCCTTCGCGGCGACTTCGTTGCCGGCCTCGGTCCAGTGCCCATCTTCCGGGAAATACGTGGACGCAGCCTTTGCCTCGGAGCTTCGGAAGGCCGCGCGGGGGTCGACGATGGGAAGATCGAGGTCGTGGGCGATCCTTCCAAGTTCGTCGGCCACGCGGTTGCGGTCCCACTGGGCGTTGAGGCCGTAGACCTGACGGGTCAGCGACCAGGCCGCGTCGTCGACCTCGAATCGGGCGGGGACATAGAAGAGCATGAGGCGGGCGCCGTCCTTCGAGACCGAGGCGTCGAGCCTCCCAAGCAGCGCCTCGATGCGCTGCCAGTGCCGCCGGACCTCGCGTGGACGCTGGCGCCCGAAGGGATGGAACTCCTCGGGAATCTCCTTGAGCCCGGCCGGCGGGTCGGCGAGGCCGAACATCGAAAGCGCACGCGCTACCCGCGGGTGGGAGTCGAGCCTCGGCTGCAGAAGGGCGAGGGCCATGGAACCGCGGAAGGGCTTGATGGAGAAGGGCTCGGCCCGGTAGAACTCCTCGTGAGGCTTGACGGGCGAGTTGTTGAGGACGAGGGAGCCCGTTTCGTCGAGGTCGAACCAGGGCTGGATCCGCAGATCGCCGTCGCGGTAGATGTCGTTGTAGTAGAAGAGAAGGACCACGACATCGGGCGCGTAGGCCCGTCCGGACTTCTCATAGAAGAGAACTTCCTGGTCGGTTCCCCAGCCCGCGGTGCCCCCGTTGATGACCTGCACCGGCGTCGAGAGCGCGGAAGACAACTCTTTCTCGAGGCGCGCACGCACGGTCAGAGGCTCTTCGACGGTGTAGCCCTCGGTGAATGAGTCGCCGAGCAGGAGGACGCGTTTGACGCCCGGGGGCTTGGCGAGCGGGATATCCGGCCCTCGCAGGCCCGAGGAATTGATCTTGAGGGCGACCCGGTATTCGGAGCGCCTCAGGATGCCCGACGCGTTTTCGGGTTTGGACCAGCCAAGATCGGGGTCGAACCGGGCGAAAGGATGCCGGACCACTCCGGGTTCGCGGGTCCAGTTCCACACGAGCGCGCGGGCCGCGGCCTCCACGGCGAGAAGCCCGAGGAAGGTCGAGAGAGCAAGGAGAAGGACGCGACCGCCCCACTCCCGGAAACGGCTTCTCAATATGGAATCAGCGAACCATCAGGCTCGCCGCGGTGGGCGGCTGGGGCGTCCCTTCGCCGGAGAGAGCCTTCTCTACCGCGAAGTCCGCCATCTTCTCGACCGCCCACGGGAAATGGGCATCCTTGAGGGATCGGTAGTCGAGATCCGGGGTGTAGTTGGTGAGGTCGATGCCGTAGTAGCGGCCGTCCTTGTAGGCGAGCTCGATGGCGTTCATGTCGTAGCCGAGCGCCCTGTTGAAGCGGAGCGACAGCTCCTCGGCTTCATCTCGGATCCTCGCAGGGATGGCGTCATAGTCCTGGTTGTAGCCGCCGAGGCCCCCGGGCGCGGGATCGTAGCGGATGGCGCGCACATGCTTTCGGCCGATGGTGGGAATCCGGATGTAGATGTCCCAGGTGACCGCCTGCTGCAGCATCATGGTCTTCTGGCCGCTCGCCTGGTAGTGGCGCATGATGTCGTCAATGCTGTTGCACTTGTTGACGTCCTTCCAGCCTCCGCCGAAGGCCGGCTTCATGAAGCAGGGGAAGCCCACGAAGTCCGCGTACATCTCGAAGTCGATCGGCCAGAGGTTGCGGAGGCTCAGGTCGTTCACGTCCTCGACGTACTGGTAGTTCGGAAGGACCACGGTCTTCGGTTCCGCGATGCCGAGCTTCTCCGCGATGGCGTAACCGAAGAACTTGTCGTCGGCGTTGCGCCAGAAGGTGTTGTTGATGGCGTAGGTTCCCTGGAGCGCCGCCATCTTCAGGTACACGGAGTAGTAGGGCACCTCGTGACCCATGCGGTCGAGAACGACGCGGTAGGGCACGGGCTCGTTGAGCTTGGTCCCCCCGAGCTGGATCTGTTCGGCGAACACACCCCGGCCCATCGAGTTGACCTTGCCGATGAAGGCGTCGGGAAACGAGTTTTCACGACCGCGAAGTACACCGATCCGCATGAGAGAAGCTCCTCCTGGTTTGCCTGGGGGATCTTAAGCGCGAACCGGTGCGAGAATCTGAGCTTGTCAATGCGGCCGGACTACTCGCTGATCGCCCGGATGATCGCCTCGACGCTGTGTCAGACCGGGGCCGAGTTCCCCTGCCCCTACGTGCGGGGCCGCACCGCGCGCTTCTCGGGGTTCGACTGCGACCGGCCGCTTCCCGAGGGCCTCTACGACTCGCTCATGCAGGTCAACTTCCGGCGCAACGGCTCGGTGGTCTATCGGCCCGACTGCCGGAACTGCTCCGACTGCCGGATGATCCGCATCCCCGTCGACGACTTTCAGCCGAACCGGGCCCAGGAGCGATGCCGCCGGAGGAATTCGGACGTTGAAGTCACGATCGAGGCCGCGTCGCCGACCGACGAGAAGCACGCCTTGTATGAACGGTACCTGCTGGAGCGCCATTCGTCCGAAGCCCCGGACGACGACGCCATGGACGGA
Source organism: Vicinamibacteria bacterium (assembly GCA_019694155.1). Taxonomy (GTDB): domain Bacteria; phylum Acidobacteriota; class Vicinamibacteria; order Fen-336; family JAGNNV01; genus JAGNNV01. The sequence continues at coordinate 8,548 of JAIBCN010000028.1, forward strand.
TCCCGCGAGGAGTTCGAGAGCTTCCTCTACACGTCGTGCGTGAACACGGAAGACCTCGTCTTTCGCGACGGTTCGGGAAAGCTGCTCGCGGTTTCCGTGGTCGACTCCGAGCCCCGCTCCCTGTCCGCGGTCTACTGTTACTACGATCCCGGCGAATCGGCCCGGCGGTCTCTGGGCGTCTTCAACATCGTCACCCTGGTGGAGGAGGCCCGGCGGCGCGGCCTCGACTATGTGTATCTCGGTTACTGGCTGGGAGCATCGAGAAAGATGAGCTACAAGGCGGCCTTCAGGCCCGCGGAGATCTGGAGTCCGGTCATTGGCTTCACCCCGTCCGGGAACTCCTGAGTTCGAGACCGGGGGGCGGAGGGGTGAAACCGGGGCGCGGAGAAGAGGGCCGACCGATGGGGACGCTCATCCGTCTCAGGACGCAAGCAATCAACGGAGGCGCCATGCGCACACGATCCTTTCTACCCGCCCTGATCTGGGCGCTCGCCGCCTCCGGTCCCGCCGCCGAGATCACGGGCCGCGTCGTGAACGAGGGCAAGGGAGTGGTGGGCGCCACGGTGTCCGCGATTCCCTATGAGACGCGCTACGCGGCGGCCCTGCGCGCGGCCCGGGGAACTCCGTCGCCCGCCCCGCTCGTGAGCGTCCCCACCGCGGCCGACGGCCGCTTCAAGCTCTCACTCCCCCCCACGGCGTCTGCCTTCGTGGTCAAGGCCGCTTTCGGCGGCCTCGCGGCGAGAACCCTCGACGGCGTCTTCGAGAAGTCGGATGCCGAGGATGTCGGCGAGATTTCCCTGGCGCGGGGTGACAGCATCACCGGCCGGGTGATCGGCGCGGACGGCAAGCCGGTCCCGGGCGCGTCCGTGCGGCTGGGGCGTGATGGCGAGAGCACTACGACGGGCAGGGACGGCCTCTTCCGGTTCGAGGATGTCCCGGGCCGGGGCGCGCAGCCCTTTCCGACGAGTTCCACGCTCAGCGTCGACGCCCCGGGCTTCGAAGCCGCGGCAGCGGCCGGCCGCACGTCCGGCGCGCCGGTGACGATCCGCCTCCGGCCCTCCACCGCGCGACTCACCGGCATCCTCAGGGAGCCGGCCGGCAAACCGGCGGCGGACGCGGTCGTGCGGGTGGCGGCGGAGGCCGTGACCCGCTGGGTGACGACCGACGCCGGCGGTCGGTTCGAGATTCCGGGCGCACCTTCGAAGCAGGCCCGCCTGCAAGCTCTCGGTCGCGACGGTTCCGCGCTCGAGGTGGCGCTGCCGGGAAGCGCGTCTTTGGGCACACTGACCCTGGCGCGGGCCGCCTCCATCGAAGGCCGGGTGACCCAGATCGACAACGGCCGGCTGGTGCCCGCGGTGAAGGTCACCGCACGCGCGGCGGGAGCGACCGTGGTGGCGCGAACCGGCGTCGACGGCCGGTATCGGATCGCGGGACTGCCCCAGGGATCGTACCGGGTGACCTTCGATGAGAAGCGATTCGTTCTCCTGGATCGTCGGGAGGTCGAAGTGAGTGCTGGAGAGGCGAAGACGCTCGACATCGCTCTCACGCCCGCGGTGACGCTCATCGGACGCGTGAGCGACGAAAAGGGCCAGCCGATCGCGAGCGCGCGCGGTTCGCTCTCACCCGGCTCGGAGAATCGGATGGGCATGGTGCTGAGAGCCATGAATCGCGATGGGGAGAACTCGGCGTCCTTCGTCTCGGGGCCCGACGGGACGTTCCGGGCGACGCGGCTCGCCCCGGGGACGAATCAGAAGCTCACGGTCACCCATCCCGATTTCGAAAGACGGGTGGTGTCCGGACTGGATCTCGTCCCCGGCGCTCCCAGGCCGCTGTCCATCGACGTGGTCCTGTCCCCGGGGTACATGCTGTCCGGCGTGGTGAAGGACAAGGAGGGCAAGCCCGTCGAGGGCGCGGAGGTCACGCTCAATCAGTCGGTGACCATGACGGGGGGTCGCGGCGGAAACATGGTGTCGTTCAGCAGCATTCAGTCGGTGCGGCCGCGAGGCGAAACGGACTTCGAAGGGAAGTTCGGATTCAAGGGACTCTCCGCCGGCGACTACGACGTGACGGTTTCGAAGCCGGGCTTCACTCGCGGCATCGTCAATGCCGCGAAAGCGGGAGAAGGATCGGCGCCGCTCGAGGTGGTCTTGAGCCCTGGAGCCTCGATCGCGGGGCGCCTGGTCCAGCCCAACGGGCAGACCGTGACCGGCTACTCCGTCAGCGCGCGTCCTGCGTCCGCGGGATCGAGTAACGCCATGCTCATGGGCCCGCGGGGCGGCAACTTCGCGCAAGTCGATCCCGATGGCGGGTTTCTTCTCGAGGGGCTGACGCCTGGAACCGCCTACGATCTCTCCATCTTCGGGGAGGGGGATTTCCGCGGCGATGCCCGTAAGAAGGGTGTGGTGGCGCCCGCCGCAGACGTGGAGATCGAAGTCGCGAGCCGTGGCCGCATCGCGGGGCGCGTGGTGGATGCGGTTTCCGGCGCCCCCATCACGGATTTCGAAGCGAGCTACGCGCCCGCCCGCGGCGGGGGCGGAGGAATCATCATTCGCATGAGTACGGGAGGAGGCGGTGAGCGGCGGACTCCCTTCTCTTCGCCGGAAGGCGCCTTCGCGTTCGAGGACGTGCCTCCCGGGAACTTCGACGTCACGGTGTGGGCGAAGACCTATCAGGAGGCGCGGACCGGCGGCGTCGCGGTCGCCGCCGGGGAAACGAAAAGCATCGAGGTGAAGGCGGCCCGGGGACTCGTGATTCGCGGGCGGGTGCTGGACGCAAAGGGCGGACGGGGCGTGCAGGACGCCACCGTCAGCGCCCGCCCGGAGGGCGGCGGCCGCGGCGTCTTCATGCTCGATCTCGGAGGCGGCGGCGCCGGAGGGGCGGTGACGGACGCGGAGGGCCGGTTCGAGATCATCGACCAGGCCCCGGGGGCGTACCAGCTCACCGCCCGCCATTCGCTCTTCTCCGAGGGCGCCGCCCGCGTCGTGCTCGAGGACAAGGACGGGACCGTCGATATTCCCATGGTCGGCGGCGGCGTCATCGCGGGAACCGTCGCCTCGTCGCAGGGCGCGCCCGTGGCCGGCGTCGAGGTATCGCTTCAGAGCAGCGGCGACAGCTCCGGTATGCGGCTGGGAATGGACGCCCAGGGGACGCTCAGCGACGGCGCGGGCCGATTCCGCTTCGAGCATCTGGCCGCCGGCCGCTACCGGCTCGGCGCCACGCTCAGAAACGAGTCCAGCCCGGCCATCGATGTGCCCCTGAATGCGGGCGATATCCGCGAGGACGTCCGACTGACGCTGGATGCGGGCGTCACCGTGCGAGGAGTGGTGAAGGGCCTCGACGAGAACGAACGCGCGGGCGTGATGGTGGGCGCGCAGGGCTCGGAGGACTACTTCGCGAACACGCGGACGAACGCGGA
>JAIBCN010000111.1 GCA_019694155.1 Vicinamibacteria bacterium
TGCGCACGGTGGGCGGCGAGCCCTCGGTGCGCGCCGTCCGGCTCGCCTCGGCGCACCCGAAGCTCTTCTGTCCCGGGTTGGATCTGGTGTCTCTGGCCGGCGCCGACCGCGCCGAGCTGACCACCTTCATGCAGCACTTCGCCACTCTGCTCACCGATCTGTTCGCTCTCAAGAAGCCGGTGGTGGCCGCGGTGGGGGGAGCGGCGGTGGCCGGAGGCTGCCTGCTCGCGCTCACCGCGGACTGGCGGGTGGTGAAGCGCGGCGCGCCCATGGGTCTGAACGAAGTGAAGGTGGGCGTGCCACTGCCTTGGTCGGCGGTGATGCTGCTTCGGGCCGCGGTCCCGGCCTTCTCTCAGACCGCGGTCGCGCTCCTCGGCCGCAACTTCGAAGGCGACGCCGCCGTCGCGGCCGGCCTCGCCCACGAGGCGGCGGACGAGGACGGGTTCGAATCCCTCGTGGCCGAGCGGCTCGCCGAGTTCGCGGAGAAGGACGCCTATGCCTTCGGCGTGACCAAGGGGCACCTGCGGGGTCCGGCGGTGGCCTCCATGCGCGACCACGAGCGCGAGTTCCTCGGCGAGTTCCTCGACGGTTGGTTCTCGGAAGGAACGCAGGCGCGGATCCACAAGACGGTCGCGGCTCTCAAGGCGAAGGGCTGACCTCGGCCGCCCCCTGGGGCGGAGATCCATCCCGAGACGGCCGCGTCATGCGGGCGGCAGGGTGGCCCCGGCCGACGGCGTTTCGCCCGCGGTGATCATCGCCCGGACGCGCTCGTAGAAGGGCTCGTGGTCCACGACGTGAGCCGTCGCATAGGCGCTCATGGCCGCGACCATCATGGGGAAGATCGCTGAATGCCGGTCCGTCATCTCCAGCACGAGCACGAAGGAAGTGAAGGGCGTGCGCGTCACTCCGGTGAGGAAAGCCACCATGCCGAGGATGATGAGGAGGCGGGGGTCGACGGGCGCGAACGAGGGAGCCAGGCACGAGGCGAGCGCCGCCCCGGACGCGAGAGCCGGGGCAAAGATGCCGCCCGCTCCGCCCGCGGCGAACGAGACGAACGAGCCCGTCAGGCGTCCCACCAGGACCAAGGCGCCTGTCGGAGCAGCATCGTCGAAGAGCAGCGTCTCTATGACGCCCCTGCCGGATCCCTGGACGCCGGGTCCGGCGAGCGAGGCGAGTCCCGCGAAACCCAGGCCGGCGACGAGGGCAAACAGACCCAACGGCCCCGCCCCGCGCAGGCGGCCGCGGAAGACGACGACGGAAAAGAGGGCCCGGCCCCACAACGCGCCCACCAGGCCGGCCGAAGCGCCCATAACGGCGCACGCAGGGAGGTCCCGGTTCGACCACGCCCCGATTTGCGGAAATCCCAGGTAGAGATAGGGCCCCAGGATGAGTTGGGCCACCAGGCCGGCTACCAGAACCGCGTGCAGAACGCCGGACCGGAAGGAGGCGACATGCGCGCGCGCCAGCTCCTCGATCGCATAGACGATGCCTCCAAGCGGAGTGTTGAAGGCGGCGGCAAGCCCCGCCGCTCCCCCGGCCAGCAGCATCGATGACGTCGGGACCCGGGGCCAGAATCGGGGCAGGCGAGTGCGCACCGCCCGAAAGATGGCGCCGGAGATCTGGAGAGTGGGGCCCTCGCGGCCGATGGCCGCCCCGCCCGCGATCGCGACGCTCGAGCTGAGAATCTTGATCACGGCGGCCCGGATGCCCACCATCCGATCGATGAGCGGAGCGCTGGCGCCCGGCGTGGCCGCCGCCATGAGTTGCGGAATCCCGCTTCCCGAAGCCTCCTGGGAAAATACGTAGACGAGCGCCCAGGAGGCGAAGAAGGCGAGCGGGCTGGCGATGATGAGGACCCAGCTGGACTGCGCGGCCACCACGCGGAATTCCTCTTCCAGGATCGCGAATACGCGTGCGTATCCCACCGCCACGAGCCCGGAAAGCGCGCCCGCCAGCCAGAAAGGAAGGACCTGCAGAGTCGATTCCCTCACACGGCGCGACGCCAGCAGATCGGGGATCCGTTCCTTCAGGGGACGCACCTACAAAACCTCCGACCAGGGCGGCGAGGCCGCGAAGGCCGCGTGGATCAGGCCCACGTGGGAATAGGCCTGCGGGAAGTTGCCCCACATGCGTTTCGCCCCGGTGTCGTAGTCCTCGGCGAGGAGGCCGAGCGGCGAGAGAGCCCCCGTGATCCGATCCATGTGCCGCCGCGCCTCGTCGAGGCGGCCCACCCTGGCCAGAGCTTCCACCAGCCAGAACGAGCAGATGACGAACGCCACCTGCGGCGAACCGAAGCCGTCGTCGGCCCGGTAGCGGTAGAGCCAGCCGTCGCGTGACAGGCCGTCCTGAATGGCGTCGATGGTGCGGTGGATCCTCGGCGAGTCGGGAGGGAGGAGACGCAGCGTCGCCATCTGCAGGAGCGAAGCGTCGAGGTCGTTCCCGCCATGGTTGGACGCGAAGGCGTCGAGCTTCTCGCTCCACGCTTCTCGGACGATCTGGGCGCAGATCGTGGCCGCCGCCTTCTCGAACTCCGGGGCCAGGGCCGGAGCATGGACTTTCGCTACCCGGGCCATTCGATCGGCCCCGGCCCAGCACATGAGAGTGGAGAACGTCTGGGGCTTCCATTGCGTGCGGTACTCCCAGATGCCCGCGTCCGGCGACCCCGCCACCTCGATGGCCCGCCGCGCCAGCCGGGTGAGAAGGGCGAGAGCCTGGCTCGATCGTTCGGCCTGGAAGCGCTCGTCGAGGTACACGGGAGCGAGCGCGAGCACCATCTCGCCAAAGATGTCGTTTTGCAGGTGCTCCGCCGCCGCGTTTCCGACGCGCACCGGCCCATTCCCCTCGTAGCCCGGCCAGGCCGGCAGCGTGCTCTCACCGAGGTCCGAGCGCCCATCGATCCGATAGAGCGGCGCGAGGTTCAGGTCGGGGGCGCCGCCCGCGATGTCGAAGAGGTAGTTGACGAAATGCTCGCGCTCCTCGAAGTGACCGAGAAGGCGGAACGCGCCCAGGGAGTAGTACGCGTCGCGCAGCCAGCAGTAGCGATAGTCCCAGGTCCGGCCGGAGCCCGGAGCTTCGGGGAGGGAGGTGGTCATGGCGGCCACGATCGCGCCCGTGTCCTCGAAGCAATGGAGCTTCAGCACCAGAGCCGAGCGGATGACCTCCCTCTGGAAGGCGGGCGGCACGTTGCAGTGCTTCACCCATGATTGCCAGTAGCGGATGGTCTCGCCGAGAAACCGGCTCGCCAGCGGAGCGAGCGCCTCTTCGACGGGCGCGCCCCACGAGAGCACGAGGTGGCGGCGTGCGGTGAGCGCGAAGGGCTGGCCGCCCAGATAGGACGCCGGCACGTCGCTGGTCAGGCGCAGGTGGGAAGCGAATCCCTCGTAGCGGACATGGTTCGATCCGAAGAGGCGGTCGGGAATCCCCTTTGACCAGCCGAGGCGCGGCTCGCACGAGACGCGGATGCGCGGCGTGCCCTCGAGGGGCTCGACGATCCGGAAGAGCTGGGTCGGCCGGAAGATGCGGTCGAACTGGCTGAAGCGGGGAGCGAAGTCGAGGATGCGGAAGGCTCCGGCTCGCGTCTCGAACCGCGTCTCCAGCACGTTCGTGTTTTCGAGGTAGCGCTGTTCGCCCATCTCGCCGCTCTCCGGCGCGATCTCGAAGCGGCCGCCCCCTTCCGCGTCGAGGAGGGAGGAGAACAGCGGTTCCGAGTCGAATCGGGGCAGGCAGCACCAGGCCACCGTTCCGCCACGGTGGATGAGGGCGGAGAACTGGCAGTTGCCGACGAGTCCCAGGTCTTCGAGCCGCATGAGCCGACAGGATAGCGATAATTAGTTGGTGCTCAAAGTGATTATGGAATAGCCTCGCCCGGTGCGTCAGCCCATCAAGTTCCTCATCCTCCTGGTGTCCGGCCTCGGCCTCCTCACCTGGGGCGCGTTCCTGGTGGTCCAGGAAACGACCAGGGGCTGGGTGGAGCGCGACCTCGCCCTGAGAGCGCGCCTCGCCGCGAACGGGGCTTCTTCGGCGATCTCCGCCGGCTTCCGATCGGGAAAGCCGGCCGATCTCCGGACGGTGCTTCTCGACGTGGTGAGGGACGAACGCATTCTCGGAGTGTCGGGCTGCGCGGCCGACGGCAGGACGGTGGCGACCGTCGGCATCGCCCCCGCGCACTTCGGCTGCGCCGAGGTGGCTCCGTTCGTCTTTCACGCCGGGGCGGGCAGTCCGCCGATGGAATGGCTCCACGTGGAGGCGCTGCGCGGAGGCAAGGTGCACATGTCCGGGCTGCCGGTGTCCGACGAGTCCGGCTTCCTGGGTTTCGTGATCCTGGTGCAGGACATGGGCTTCGCGGAGCGCCGCGAGGCCCAGAGCCGCGACTTCCTTCTCACCGCGTTCTTCCTTCTCGCCCTGTGCGCGTCGCTCGTCACCATCGTGGCCGTCCGCCTCTCCTGGCGCGGCTGGACCCGCCAGCTCCAGCGCATGCTCAAGGGCGGCGAGGAGACGGACGAGTTCCGGCCGCTGCTCCGGGACGTGCGCGAGCTGGTCGACGACATCATGACCGAGCGGGAGGCGGACGGCGAGGGCGGCGCCTGGAACGCCGACCGTCTGAGGCGCACCCTGGGGCGGAATCTCCACGGCGAGAAGATCGTCATCGTCTCGAATCGGGAGCCGTACATCCACGAGCACGACGCGGAGGGCCGGATCCAGGTTCGCCACCCCGCGAGCGGGCTCGTGACCGCGCTCGAGCCCGTGATGCGCGCGTGCTCAGGGGTGTGGATCGCGCATGGCAGCGGCGCCGCCGACCGGGCGGTGGTGGATGCGCACGATCGCGTGATGGTGCCGCCCGACGAGAAGATCTACGCGATCCGCAGGGTCTGGCTCAGCGAGCAGGAAGAGCAGGGGTACTACTACGGCTTCTCGAACGAGGGGCTCTGGCCCTTGTGCCACGTGGCCCATACCCGCCCGGTGTTCCGAAGCGCCGACTGGAATCACTACCGCGAAGTGAACCAGAGGTTCGCGGACGCGGTCTGCGCCGAGGCCGGCATCGAAGACCCGATCGTCCTCATTCAGGACTATCACCTCGCTCTGGCCCCGCGGATGATCCGCCAGAAACTGCCGCGCGCCACCGTCATCGGCTTCTGGCACATTCCCTGGCCGAGCGCCGAGCGATTCGGCATCTGCCCCTTCCGGGTGGAGCTTCTCGACGGCATGCTCGGGGCCAGCATGCTGGGGTTCCATACGCAGGCTCACTGCAATAACTTCATGGACTCGGTCGATCGATATCTCGAGTCGCGGATCGACAGGGAGAGCCACGCGGTGATCCAGCACGGCCGCAGCACGCTCATCCGCCCGTACCCCATTTCCCTCGAGTGGCCCGTGCGCTGGCTCGAGGGCCTCCCACCTGCTCCCGAATGCCGGCGCAGCGTGCTCGAGGAGCTTGGGCTGCCTCCAGACACCCTCCTCGGCGTGGGCGTCGACCGCCTCGATTACACGAAGGGGATCGAAGAGAGGCTTCTCGCGGTGGAGCGCCTGCTCGAGCTGCGGCCGGAGTTCATCGGCCGCTTCGTGTTCGTGCAGCTCGCGGCGCCCAGCCGGACCGCCATCGACCGCTACCGCGACCTCAACGAGAGCGTCGCCGCCATCGCGAAGCGGGTGAACGTCCGCTTCGGCGTCGGTGCGTACGTTCCCATCGTCCTGAGGCGCGCCCATCACGAGCCGCCCGTGGTCTTCCGCTACTACCGGGCCGCCGACGTCTGCTACGTGAGCAGCCTGGACGACGGCATGAACCTCGTGGCCAAGGAGTTCGTGGCGGCGCGCGACGACGAGCGCGGGGTGCTCGTGCTGAGTCAGTTCACGGGCGCCGCCCGCGAGCTGACCGAGGCCCTGGTGGTCAATCCCTACGATCTCGACGAGGCCGCGGGAGCGATCGCGGCTGCCCTCTCCATGCCGGACGAGGAGCAGAAGGCGCGGCTGCGATCGATGCGCGCCTTCGTGGCCGAATTCAACATCTACCGGTGGGCGGGGCGCATGCTGCGCGACGCCGGCCGCCTGCGGCGCCGCGATCGCCTCTCCGGACGCCTGAGCGACCGCTTCCGCGCCGCCTTCCGAGAGGCGGAGGCATGAGGGACATTCTGGCCGCGAGGCAGCGGGCCCTGCTCGAACCCTTCGCCTGGTCGAAGACGCTGCTTGCCTTCGATTTCGACGGCACCCTTGCACCCATCGTCGACCGCCCCGAAGACGCGGTGATGCGGCCGTCGACGAGGCGGCTCCTCACCCGAGTGGCCGCGTTGTATCCCACCGTGGTGATCTCCGGCCGGGCCTACCCCGATGTGGAGAGGCGAGTCGCGGGGATCGGGCTTCGGGCGGTGATAGGGAACCACGGGCTCGAACCCTGGAAGGCGACGCGGCGCATTCACCGCCGCGTTCGCGAATGGCGGCCGCTCTTCGAGGCCGCTCTGAACTCGGAGCGGGGCGTCGAGATCGAGGACAAGAACTATTCCCTCGCCATTCATTTCCGCCGGTCGCGGGCGAAGAAGAAGGCGCGGGCCATCGTGGCCGCGATCGCCCAGGGCCTGCAGAAGGTGCGCGTGATTCCAGGCATAGAAGTGGTGAACGTGGTGCCCGCGGATGCTCCCCACAAGGGCATGGCTCTCGAACGAGAGCGATCACGCCTCCTCTGCGACACCGCCATCTACGTGGGAGACGACGAGACGGACGAGGACGTCTTCGCGCTCGACCAGCCCGGCCGCCTCCTGAGCATCCGCGTGGGGCGCAAGCAGGCCTCCCGGGCCGAGTTCTACCTCGACTCCCAGGCGGGGATCGACGCCCTGCTTCGACGGCTCGCGCGCCTGCGTGAAGACACGGGAACACTGGTCCGCAGGCTCGAGACCCTGGAGGCCGCGCGATGAGCGCGCGCGATCTCGAATCCGTGCTGGGTCCCGGCCTGGACTTCCTGCGCGAACTCTGGGCCCTCGATCACGCGCTCCAGAAGCTGTCGAAGCGAATGGAGCGCACCATCGGGGTGAGCGGCCCGCAACGGCTCGCCCTCCGCCTGGTGGGCCGTTTTCCCGGCGTGCCCGCGGGCCGCCTCGCCCGCCTGCTGCATCTGCACCCGAGCACGGTCAGCGGCCTCGTGAAGCGCCTCGCCGATCGAGGCCTCATCACCCGCGCCTCTGATGGCCCCGATCGCCGCCGCGCCCAACTGCGCATCACACCCGCGGGCATCGAACTGCTTTCCCGCCCCGACGCCACCATCGAATCGGCGGTGCTGAAGGCGGTGTCCGGGCTGCCGCCCCGCCAGATCGAAGGCGCGCTCAAGGTCCTGGCTTCGGTGTCCATGAGCCTCGCTTCGGCCCAGGGAGAACACCCCGAATCTCAGTGAGTGTCCGCCGCGCGTTGGGCGAGCCTCTTCGCCCGGGCCTTCGCGGCGGCGCGCCACAACACCGCGGTCCCCGCGGCCGCGATGAGGATGCCGACCGTGCCGAGGGCGCCCGTCACCCGGGCCACCGTGGTCTTCACGTCATCGTAGGCGAGGCCGAGGGCGGAGCCGGCGGCAGTGAGCGCGCCGTACCAGAGAAGGGAGGCGATGCCCGCGGGAAGAAGCGCGCGCAGCGGCGAGACGTGGTTGAGCGCGGCGAAGGGCAGAACACCCGCGCGCAATCCGGGAAGAAAGCGGCTCAGGAAGATGCCGAGGCCGCCGAATCGGTCGAAGTAGCGCCTTACCGCCGGCTGGATCTCGGGAGGTAGGAGCAGGCGAAACTCCCGCGACTGGCGCACCGCGTCCCCCCGCTCCCGGACCCAGATGTAGACGCCCACCGCACTCGCCTGATTCGCGAGGAAGCACAGCATGCCGACCAGAGCGGGCGAGATCCCCGCCCGCACCGCCCAGAAGGCGCCCAGGGCCGCGGCCACATCCGCGGGTACGGGAGGGAACACGTTCTCGAGCGCGGAGAGAAGCATCAGCACCAGGATCACGGTCAACGGATCCTGGCGGAGAACGAGGTCCAGGAAGGCGTCCATCGACGGCTAGGCCTGCAGCCCGAGTGCTTTGAAGACGAGATGGGCGGCGGAGGTGTAGCTCATCGAGGTGGCGCGCGACATTCCGAGCTCGCAGGTGCGGCAGGTCGAGTACGCGGTCGCGCCCGGCGTCTCGAGGGCGTGGACGTCTTCGGCCTCGGCACGCGTGGCCCCCTCCGTGATCTCCGGATGGACGAAGCCCTGGTTGCCCGCGAACCCGCAGCAGGCCGCGCGCAGGGGAATCACCGGCTCCGCGGAGTGAGCGGCGGCCACCGCCTTCAGGTCGTCGACCGCGCCGAGCTTGATGAGGGAGCAGGTGGGGTGAAGGATGGCCCGGCCTTCGAGCACGCCCTTCGGGGCGTCGCCGCGCGAGAGAACCTCACGCGACCAGAACTGCACGAAGTCGAAAACCCGCAGGCCCTTCGCCGCGCGTTCGGAGAAGGCAAGCGTGCAGGGAGACGCGTCGGTCACGACGGGGATTTCGCCGCCCCGGCTCGGCCCGGCCAGCGCCGCGAGGGTCGCGGTCATGGAAGCGTCCGCCGCCTCCTGCTGCGACTTGCTCGAAAAGGCGAGGCCGCAGCAGAGCGAGTCGATGTTCTCGGGAATGGTCACCCGGTAGCCCGCGGCCTCGAGGCAGCGGAGGGTGGCTTCCATGGTCGAGAGCGGAAGTTCCCCGGGGAGAGAGCCGAAGATCCGCGAGACGCAGCTTGGGAAGTAGACGACATCTCTCGACCCACGGCCGCTGGGTCGCGGCACGGGGGGCGCGGGAAGGGGCAGAGCGACCTTCGGGTCCAGCCTGGGGATCACCTTCGGCGCGAGGGTGTTGAGAACCATGGATCCCGCGCGCAACCCGCCCTGAAGGGCGGCGTTCGAAGTCGAGGTGAGCGAGAGCGCCCGCCGCGCGAGGCCGCTCGCGGTCGCGAAGTGCGAGGCCATCCATCCGGCCGCCCCCCGGCTGATGAAAGACGCTTCGGCCCGGTCCAGTTCCTTCATCAGAAGGCCGGTGTCGATCTTCACCGGGCAGGCCGTGATGCACATGGAGTCACGGACGCAACTGCCGCGGGCGGCATCGGCATAGTCCGCGTCGAGGCCATCGGGCATGGGCTCCTTGAGAAGCCCGATCTCCCTGATCTCCCGGAGCAGGATGATCCGCTGGCGCGGCGAGAGGCCGGAGGAGCGCGTCGGGCACACGGGTTCGCAGAAGCCGCACTCGATGCAGCGGTCCGCGGTTTCGGTGATCTCGGTGAAAGGCTTCAGGTTCGAAACGTGCTCGGCCTTGTCGTCGCTCAGGAGGACGCCGGGGTTCAGGATGTTGTAGGGATCGAAGAGCGTCTTGATCTCGCGCAGGATCGCGTAGGCGGCCGCACCCCACTCGCGCTCGACGTACGGCGCCATGTTGCGGCCCGTTCCGTGCTCGGCCTTGAGCGCGCCGTCGTACTTGCCGACGACCATTTCCGCGAGCGCGTCCATGAAGGCCTCGTAGTTGCGGACGTTCTTCTCGCCTCGGAAATCCTGGGGTGCGATGAAGTGGAGGTTCCCGTCCTTCGCATGGCCGAAGACCACGGCGTCCCGCACGCCGAATCGCTCGAAGAGGGCGTGCAGGTCGGTGATCGCCTCGGCCAGGCGCTCGCGCGGGAAAGCCACGTCCTCGTTGAGGATCGCCATCCCCGGTCCGCGGCGCGCGCCGATGAGGGGCAAGAGACCCTTGCGCACTTTCCATTTGTGGGCGCGACTCGCGGCGTCGGTGGTGAACTCGGTGCTGGCAACACCCGGGATGCGATTCAGCACGCGCCTCGCCTTCTCGATGCCTTCGGCGAGCGCCTTGTCGTCGTCCTCCTGGAACTCGATGAGGAGCGCCGCGGAATCGGGGCCGATCTCCACGGGGTGCTTGAGGTCCGCGGCCATGGAGAGCAGAGAGGCGCGGTCCATGATCTCGAGCGCGGCGGCCCCCGCGTCGGCAAGGGGCGCCACCGCCGCCCCCGCTTCCTTGAGGGCGCCGAAATACGCGAGCGCGGTCGCGCGCTTCTTCGGATCGCGAACCGTCTCGAGGGTTACGTCGGCGAGGAAGCCGAGAGTGCCCTCGGAGCCGACCATCAGTCGGGTGAGGATCTCCGCCGGCCTCTCGAACTCGAGGAAGGCCTGGAGCGAATAGGCCATGGTGTTCTTGGTCGCGAACTTGTGGCGGACCCGCTTCGAGAGCGCCTTGTCCGCGCGCACCTTCGCCTTGAGATCGAGCAGGCCCGCGTGGAGGCGCGGATGCCGGTTCTTCAGGCGCTCGTCGATTTCGTCGGGCGAGTCGCCGTGAGTCTCCACGATGACTCCGTCGGCGAGCACGATGGTGGCGCCGCGGATCGTGTGGTAGCTGTTCTGCGCGACGCCGCAGCACATCCCCGAAGCGTTGTTCGCGACGATGCCTCCGATCATGGCTGCGTCGATCGAGGCCGGATCCGGCCCGATGCGCCGGCCGTGGGCAGCGAGCGCCCGATTCAGCAGGCCGCCGATCACGCCGGGCTGCGCCCACACCCGCGCGCCCGCGTCTTCGATTCGAAACCGGCCCCAGTCGAGCGAGAGGTCGACGAGGATGCCGCTCCCCACCGATTGTCCGGAGAGCGACGTCCCCGCCGCCCGATACGTGACGGGCTGCTTCAGCGCGCGCGCGATATCCAGGATGGTGCGGACGTCGGAGGCGTCGCGGGGCCGCACCACGACTTCGGGAACGATGCGATACATGGACGCATCGGAGGCGCGGGCCAGCCGGTCGATGGGCCGCGACAGGATCCGGCTCGCGGGCAGGGCTCCCTGGAGGCGCTTGAGGAGTTCAGGATCGGGCGCAGCGAAACGGGTCACTCAGGTGCGATCTTAGCGATCCCGCGTGATTCCAGATCTTCGAAGCGGGCCGGCGGCACGCATCGAGCAGGCGTACGCATCCTGGCTACCGGCGACAGTGCCCGGCGTCTTAGGCTCTCGCCATGAACACTGCCCGGATCGCCACGATCCTCTGCGCCGCGCTGGCTTCTGGCTGCGGCCTGACCGGACCCTCCGGCCCGAATGCCGAGGCTCAGGCTCGACTGACCGCGGCGAAGCGGCTCTGGCAGTCCCAGGCTCTGAGCGACTATTCCTATGTCCTCAGTCGCGGGTGTTTCTGTGTCCTCGAGTACCGCGAGCCGGCGAGCATCACGGTTCGTGGCGGCAAAGTCGCCTCGGCGGTCAGTGTCGCGAGCGGCGAGCCGCGCGATCCCGCGTGGTACGAAACCGTCGAGGGCCTCTTCGAGAGCATTCAGCACGCCATCGATGACGACGCGGTGGTGATTGAAGCCCAGTACGACCCGGTGCGGGGCTACCCGATCTCGGTGTACATCGATGTCGATCACCGGATCGCCGACGAGGAGATTTCGTACCAGGCGAGAGCGCTGACGCCCATCCGCTGATCCGGCGCTCCGGCGCTCTCCGCGCCGCCCGCTTCAGCCTCAACTATCATCGAGCCGTGAGGCAGGTCAGACGCAAAGGGGCTCGCGGGGCTCCTTTGGCCGTGGCCCTCGCCATGACGATCTGCGGCGCGGACAGCCCGTCCGCTCATGGGCTGGACCTCCTCAAGTCTCGAGACCGGATCGTCAGGCAGGTGTGGCAGACGGAACAGGGCCTGCCCCAGGTCTCCGTCACGTCGATCGCCCAGACCGGGGATGGTTACCT
>JAIBCN010000008.1 GCA_019694155.1 Vicinamibacteria bacterium
CCCTGCTTCGCGACCCCTTCCGCCCGAGTCGCGTACACCGTGACGTCCGATGCGGTCAGCCGATCCGATCCATCGGGACCGGAGATTTCCACGGTGAATACTCCGCTCCCCGCGGTGGTCGGAGTCAGGGCAAGCCGGAACACCCCCGGCCGATCGGGCTTCTCGACGGACGCCGTGACGCTGGATCCCCCGACCGTAAGCGTTACCTTGACCTGGGAGTTCGCATAGGGGAGGAAGCGCTCTCCCCCCAGCTTCGAGAGATGCGCGCCGATGCGCACCGACTCTCCCACCGTGAAGGCGGGCCGGAAGGTGACGAAGGCTTCGGTCTTCTCGGTGTACATCGTGCGGCTCGACGCGCGCGGCATGGTGGGGTCGGGCGTGGCCCTCGCCTGAGGCCGGGCGGGCGCGGCGTCCTGCGCGAGGGTCGCGGTGGTCTGAAGTGAGAGAAGTCCGACGGATGCGACGAGAACGAGGTCAGTGCGTTTCATGTGGAGTCCTTTCGGTGAACGAGGAATCGTCTTTCTCAAACCAGGCGTAGAGAACGGGAAGCAGAACGAGAGTCAGGAAGGTGGAGCTCAGGATCCCGCCGATCACCACGGTGGCGAGCGGTCGCTGGACCTCGGCCCCCGCGCCGGTCGCGAGGGCCATGGGCACGAAGCCGAGGCTCGCCACGAGCGCGGTCATCAGGACGGGACGCAGCCGGGCCATCGATCCTTCCACGACCGACTGTTGAATCGAGAGGCCCTCCTCCCGGAGCTGGTTGAAGCAGGCGATCATAACCAGGCCATTCAAGACGGCGACGCCGCTCAGAGCGATGAAGCCCACCGCCGCAGTGATGCTGAAAGGCATTCCCCGGAGCCACAGCGCAAGGGCGCCGCCGGTGACCGCGAGCGGTATTCCGGAATAGACGAGGAGCGCCTGCCGCAGGCTTCCAAAGGCGAGGAAGATCAGGAAGAAGATGAGGACCAGCGCGGTGGGCACCACCACGGCGAGGCGCGTTCGCGCCTCCTGGAGATTCTCGAACTGACCGCCGAACTCGACGATGTAGTTTTCGGGGAGCTTCACCTGCGCCCGGATCCGGGTCTCGGCCTCCCGTACGTAGCCCTCGATGTCGCTGGTCTTGAGGTTGACCATGAGCGCGGCGCGGCGGTGCCCGTCGTCGCGCAGGATCGGTTCGACGGTCTTGAGGGTCTGGAAACTCACCAGACGGCCAAGAGGCACGATTCCCGCGGCTCCGACCCTCACGGGCAGCCGCTTGATCTGTTCGTCATCCGCGCGCAGCTGCTCGGGCATGCGCACCACGATGTCATGTCGCTTCTCGCCCTCCGCGATGATGCCGACCTCCTGGCCCCCAAGCGCGATGCTCACCGTCTTGTTCACTTCCGCGGCCTGAAGACCGTATTGCTGAAGGACGGGGCGGTTGACATTGACCAGCAGCTGCGGCGTCCGGCCCTCGGTCTCGAACTCGACCTGCGCCACGCCCGGAGTGCCCTCGAGGATGCCCTTGATCTGGGCGGCGAGCTTTTCCAGGACGTCGTAGTCGTTGCCGAAGATCTTCACCGCGAGCTGGGCCTTCGTGCCTTCGAGCATCTCGTTGAATCGCATTTCGATAGGCTGGGCAAAGAGAAGGTTGTAGTCGGGGTTGATCCGGTGGAGGGAGGCCTCGATCTGTTCCCGGAGCTCGGCCTTGTTCGTGGGGCGTCCGCTGGTCCGGGGCCATTCCCCAGCTGGCTTGTAGAAGATGTAGACGTCGCTCTCGTTCGGCGGCATGGGGTCGGTCGCGATTTCGCTGGTGCCGATCCTCGTGAAGATGCGGGTCAGTTCTGGGAACTCCTTCAGGAGCTGGTTCGAGACCTCGATGTCGGTGCGCAACGATTCATCCATGCTCATGCCCACCGGCTTGTAGAGCATGGCCGTGATCGAACCTTCATCCAGGGTGGGCACGAACTGGGCGCCGAGGGTGGTGAAGAGCCAGAGTGACCCGGCGAAGAGCGCGACCGCGGCCAGAACCACGAGGCCCGGGAGTCGCAGAGCCAGCCGGAGGGAGGGCTCATAGGCCCGTTTGATCTGCCGCACGATCTCGTTGTCGCCTTCATGAATCCGGCCGCGCAGGACGAGCGAACAGAGCACGGGCATCAGGGTGAGAGCGAGGAGGAGCGCTCCGCCGAGGGCGAGCATGACCGTGAGCGCCATGGGCTTGAACATCTTGCCTTCGATCCCGGCGAGGGCCAGGATGGGAATGTAGACCACGGTGATGATGACCACCCCGAAGAACATGGGAGAGCCCACCTGCCGGCTCGCGGAGAGCACGGTTTCGCTCCGCTCCGATGCGGTCAGAGCGCGGCCGAGCTGATGCTGCCGCTCGCCCAGGCGTCGCACCACGTTCTCCACGATGACCACCGCGCCGTCGATAATGAGCCCGAAGTCGACCGCGCCCAGGCTCATCAGGTTCCCGGAAATCCCGAACCGCGCCATTCCCATGAGCGCGAACAGGAAGGAGAGCGGGATGGCGGTGGCCACGATGAGCGCGGCCCGCCAGTTCCCGAGGAGCAGGAGCAGCAGCGCGGTCACCAGGATCGCGCCTTCGAAGAGATTGGTGCGGACGGTGGCGATGGTGCGGTCGATGAGCTGGGAGCGGTCGTACTGGATCTGGATCTCGACACCTTCCGGGAGCTTGGTCTGGATCTCGGCGATCCGGGCCTTGACCCTCTCCGCCACCTCGCGGCTGTTCTGGCCGGACAGCATCATGGTGGTGCCGATCACGGTTTCACGGCCGTTGAGGGTGGCGGCACCGGTGCGGAACTTCGTTCCCTGTTTCACATCAGCGACGTCCCGGACCAGGATGGGCTTCACTCCCGCCCCGAACTTCAGGGGCAGGGCCGCGATCTCCTCGGCGTTGTTCACCCGGCTGACCGCGCGGATGGTGAGCTGCTCACCGCCCCGGCTGATGATTCCTCCTCCCGCGTTCTCGACGTTTTGCGCGACCAGATCCGCGAGTTCACTGAACGTCATGCCCACCTGCTCGAGGGCGTCCGGTCGGGGTTGGATGACGAACTGACGCTCGTAGCCCCCGCTTTCGTTGATGTCGGCGATGCCCCGGACCGTGCGCAGCAGGGGCTTGATCGTGTACTCCTGGATCTCGCTCAACTCGATCAGCTGATCCAGCTCGGCCGCGGGCTTGCCGGGAGCGTTCTCGCGGTAGCCGACGCTGTAGTAGAGGATCTCCCCAAGCCCGGTGCTGATGGGCGCGAGCTTCGAAGACGCGCCCGGGGGCAGCAGTTCCAGAACGCCCTGCAACCGCTCGGCCACGAGCTGGCGCGCCCGATAGATATCCGTATCCTCGCTGAAGTTCAAGGTGACCTGCGAAAGCCCGAACTTCGTGAGCGAGCGCATCTCCTCCATTCCGGGCAGGCCCGCCATCTGGCGCTCGATGACCTGGGTGACGAGCTTCTCGGATTCCTCGGCGGCGAGCGCGGGGACTTCGGTGTTGATCTGAACCTGGATGCCGGTGATGTCCGGCACGGCATCGACGGGCAGGTGCAAGGCCGACCAGCCGCCCAGAGCCAGCAGGCCCAGGGTCGCCAGCAGGACCATCGGCCGCTGGCGCAGCGAGAATTCGAGGATGCGGTCGATCATCGCTGTGGCTTTTGGGCCTGAGCCTGGCTCAAGTCGAGACCCGTCAGTCGCTCCAGCTCCTGCGCGGCGGCGAGGGTCTCGCGCCTCGTGTTGAGCAGGGCGTCAACGGCGTCAAGGTACTGCTTCTGCAGCTCGACGTAGGTGGCGATGGGGACGGCGCCGAGGCGGTAGTGGCGGTCGGCGAGGGCCGCCGCCTCCTTGAACTGGCGGACGGAGTCGGGGCGCCAACGCTGCATCTCCTTGAGTCGGGCCTGAAAGGCGACCGCTCCTTCGATGACCTGACGCTCGAGATTCCGGTGCGCCAAGGAAAGAACGGTCTCCGCCTGCAGGCGGCGCGCCTCTTCCGTCGCGATTCTCCCGCTGCCTCGATTCCAGAGCGGGAGGGCCAGGGAGAGGCTGATGCCGAACTGGGTCTCGTGATCTCCGCTCCGTTCCTGGGAGAGGTACGGCCCCACGGAGACGGCGGGGTTCTTCTCCTTCTGCGCGAGGGAGACTCTGAAGCCCTGCTGCTCAAGCTCGGCCTGCCGCATGCGGATCTCGAAATTGTTGGCGCGGGCCGAGGCGAGGAGAGTCTCGGTTCCCGGGAATGGAGGGAAGTCGACGCTTGGGGCTTCCAAGGTCACGGAAATCTCCCAGGGCGTTCCGCGGAGCTGATTCAGCTCGAGCCGCGCCGACTCTTCCCCGAGCGCCGCCTCCGTGGCCCGTCGCTCGAGGGTCAGTTCGGTGGCTTCGATGATGCGGGTCTCGAGGACGGGGGTGAGGCCCGCGGGATCGCGCTGCACCAGTACTTCACGGAGGGCCCGGAAGCGTTCGGCGACCTCCCGCGCGGCCTCGGCTTTCTCGCGGGCCGCGAACAGGTTGAAGGCCAGCACGCGCGTCCTCGAGGCGAGGGCGGCCCGGAACTGCGCGAGCCCCAGTTCCGCGAGTTTGACCTGTTGATCGGCAATCGCCTTGCGCAGCGAGATCCGCCCGGGCCATTCGAAGGTCTGCTTCAGCGCGACGGACCAGGCGAGTCCGTCCGACAACACCGGGCTCGCCACGCGCTTGTCGCCGATGGTCGTGGTCAGATCCGGATTGGCGCGCGTGGCGGACGTCTGCCGCTCGCCGCTCGCCGCCTTGATTTCGGCCTGATAGAAGGCGAGCTCGGGATTGTTCGCAAGAACCTCGTTCACGAGCGTCTCCAGAGTGAACGTGGGCGTCGGGCCGGTCTGGGCTTCGGCCCGGCTGACGATCGCGGCGCTGCCGGAGGCGAGCAGGGTGCAGAGGATTACGGCGTGACGGAAAGGGCGAGACACAAGAGGGCTCATGGAGCTTTCAGACGGTAACCAGGGGAAATGCGAAGGGGCGCGGAGCGGCGGGTGCTCAGCGACAGGAGAATCCGATGCCGGCAGTCCGAGAAAGGAAGGATCCGAGACAGACCGGCTTCCTTCAGCGGAAGAACGAACTCGATGCGACCGCCTCAGGAGTGAAGCGGGATCAAGGGATCAGATTCTTAGAACCGCCCGGCGCGGCCCGCCCGGCGGACCGTGATCGCTCGTTCTTTCCCAGGACGAGCGAGCGCTGGTCCGCGCCGCCGGAGGGATCGCGGGAAGGCCGACGATCGAACCGGAAGCGACCGCCCGCACGGCCATGATCGTCCTCGCACGATCGAGGCCGAAGTCGCAACCCGTTAACGAATGCTGATGGTGGGTCTCGCCGCGCGTGTGGTAATGACCATGAAAGGCGTCCTCGAGGTCTACCGCGTGACGACCCGCCTCGGGGCGATGGTGCGCCAGGGAGAGATGCGCGGACACCGCCGCGACGCGCACCCAGGGCAGAAGCAGCCCGATCAAGGCCACCATCGCGAAGAGCCTCCGGCAAGCGTCCATCCAGCGATGCTATGCCGAGCGGTCAAGCCCAGGCAAGAGGAAGGATCCCTGGCGGAGGCGGGCGGCGTGAACGGCTCGGCTCCGTCCATCGCCCCAGCTGTCAATCTCCTTCATCCGGCCGTTCTCGCCCGGGTGACGCGGAACGCTTGGCACGCAGACCCGATTCGAACGGAATCGACGGAGCCCCGCCGGCAAGGGACTGGTACAAGGCGTCAAGCAGGTTGAAGCCCCCGGCCAGACGCGACTCATCATCCGGGTTGGCCCTCAGGATGCCGCTCAGGACCTGCTGGATCCCGGCAGCTTCGGCGCGGCCGAACTTCCCGTCCTTGGTGTCGATGTCGTGAATGATCTCGGCCATCCGGTCGAGCGAGGGGTTCTTGAGGCCGGTCCGCTTGATGAGCGTCTCGAAGGTGCAGCGATCGTCCTCATGTGTGAAGTCCGCGCCCACCGAGTCGAAGGTCAGTTCGCCGGGCCGCGCCCGGTCCGACGGGCCGTCGGTGAATCGGAAGCGTGCGTCGGGGTCGATGAAGCGGCGGATGAGCCAGGCTGATCCGATGCGGTCGACTTGGACGCCGCGCCTTGTGACCCAGGTCCGCCCCATCAACTCGGGATGCCGGGCCTCCCGAGTTCTTGCCAGGGCGGGGGGTCGCAGCCTGGCCTCGAGCGCTTCGAGAGCGGCCTCGGCGTCCGCGCGACCGGACGCCGCGAAGAAATCGAGCCGCTTCACCTGGTCAAACCGCCTTCGGACGTGAGCCAGCCGAAGCCGCAGACGTGCTTCTGGGGGGGTCTTGCCGCTTCTCCGATGGACCTCGCGCGCCCACCCCTGTAGCTGCGAGGTCAGGTGCGCGTAGTCAGAGTCACGCGCCCGCCGAAACGCCCCGATCAGTTCTTCATTCCGCGGAGCGTCGACGAGCTGGCCCTGCCAGACAAAGCCGTCGCCACCTCCCGCGACGGCGATCCCGGCGATTCGCTGCAGCGCCGAGAGGGCCTCCGAACTTCTTGGCAGGGCGTAGACCGAGTCTTTGAGGGGCTGGGCCCCGGCTTGGGCCAAGAGCCTTCGTACTCTTGCCCGCAGGTAGACCGGTCGAGGCGGGAGCTGGTAGACAAGCAGGTACCAGTCCGACCGCTTCGTTCCGTCGACATTTCTCGAGGGCGCCAGTGCCACGTGCGAACTATAGTGCAAGTGATACAGGTAGTGTCACTTGCTTTAGTAGTACAATCTCAAGACGTTCATCCGGTAAGGAGTGCTCCCATGTCCTCGAATCAAGCTCTTACACGTCGGCAGGCCCTGGCTGCCGCGGCCGCACTCGCCCCGGCGGCCCTGGCCGCTGCGCAGGCCCCAGCGCCAACGCCTTCGGCGGCTCCGGCCGGCATCAAGCCCTCGCCCTTTGAAATCAAGCCACTTCCCTTCGACCCCGCGAAACTACCCGGCTTTTCGGAACGGCTGTTGAAGTCGCATTGGGAGAACAACTACTCGGGCGCGGTGCGCGCTCTGAATGCGGTTCGGGACCGCCTGGTCGCCCTCCGCGCCGATAAGGACACCCCATCGTTCCTCTATGGCGACCTCAAACGCGAGGAGTTGATCCGTCGCGGTTCCATGGTCCTGCACGAGCTGTACTTCGCGAACCTCGGGGGATCGGGCCGGCCCGGCGGAGCCCTGGCGGAAGCTCTCAAGTCGTCTTTTGGTTCGGTCGAGGCCTGGGAAGACGACTTTCGCAAGACCGCGGCCTCGCTCTACGGCGGGTCGGGCTGGACGGTTCTGGCCTGGAATCAGCACACTCGGGAGCTGCACAACTACTGGGCCGGGGATCACTCGCAGAGCGCGGTCATGGGGACGCCGATCTTCGTCCTCGACCTTTACGAGCATGCCTATCACATCGACTTCGGCGCCGCCGCGGCGCGTTACGTGGACGCGTTTTTCGTGAACGCTCATTGGGATGAAGTCCAACGGCGGCTCGAGGCCGCACGAAAGGGCTAGAGGTGGGTCGCTCATGCTCGCAATGTTCGTGTTCGGTTTGGTAGCCGCGGGCGTCTCGATGCAAGGGGGCCCCGCAGAAGAGAGGAAGCTGCCCACGGAGACGGTTGTCTTCGTCTGCGAACATGGCTCGGCGAAGAGCCTGATCGCGTCGCAGTGGTTCAACAAGCTCGCCGCGGAGCGAGGTCTCAGCGTGAGATCGGTATCGAGAGGCGTGACCCCGGACGCCTCCGTTCCCCCCGCCATCTTCAATCACCTCGCCGAGGACGGTCTCCGGCCCGAAGGCTTCGTTCCAAAGGCGTTATCCCAGGCGGACCTCACTACGGCGACGACTATTGTCACGATCGGTGTCGATGTCGCTGCGCTCCCCAAAGGAGCCTCGGCTGCCGTCGATACCTGGAACGACATCCCGCCCGCATCCGAGAACTATGGCGCTTCCCGCGATGCGATCCGGGCGCGCATCGAGCGACTTCTGGCGAAGACCACGCCAAAGAGCCGCGCGTCGAAGTCCCCACGCCAGCCGCAGCGCTAGAGCTCGAGCGTTCAGGTTGCTTCTCCTTCCGCTTCTCGCGGCGCTCCTGGTCGCCGACGCTGAAACCCGTCCCACCCTCAGGGTCGGCCCGATCAAGGGCACGATGGAGATCGACGGGCGCCTCTCGGAAATCGACTGGCTCAACGCCGCGGCCATCTCCGACCTCACCATGATCGAGCCGATCGCGGGGGGCCCGCCCACCGGGCGAACCGAAATCAAGGTGCTGGCGAACGAGCGGGAGATCGTGATCGGCGTGCGCTGCTTCGATCCGGACCCGTCGAAGATCGTCTCCTTCACCAAGGAGCGCGATGGCAACTTCGACAGCGAGGATCATCTGCTCTTCGTCCTCGACCCCTTTCAGGATGGACGCTCGGGCTATGTGTTCTCCGTGAATCCGGGTGGAGCACGGGGTGACGGGCTGGTGGTGTCGAACGGCGAGTCGGTGGACAAGAGCTGGGACGGCGTCTGGGAGGCCGCGACCGAACGCGACTCGGAGGGCTGGTCCGCGGAGATCCGGATACCCGTCTTCTCCATCAACTTCGCGAAGCGACTCGCGGCCTGGGGCCTGAACGTGCAACGCCGAATCCAGAGAAACCAGGAGACCGAGCGCTGGGCGGCCGCCTCGCGTGACACCAAGGTCTACCAGACGGCCCGCTCCGGTCTCCTGACCGATCTTCCCGACTTCAGCCTCGGTCACGGGGTGTCCTTTCGGCCCGCGGTCGTGGGTGGTTTCGATCACCCGTCCCGGGACTCCTCGACGTCCGCCACCGGGGACTTGAGCCTCGACATGGCCAAGCGACTCGGCCCGAACCTCACCGCCTCCGTCACCATCAACACGGACTTCGCCGAAACCGAGGTGGACACGCGGCAGACGAACCTGACTCGCTTCCCTCTGTTCTTTCCGGAGAAGCGGGCGTTCTTCCTCGAAGGCTCCGACACTTTCGTCTTCGGCCTGGGTCTGTCGAGCGACATCCGGCCTTTCTTCTCCCGGCGCATCGGCCTGGTCGACGGAAATGAAGTTCCCATCCTGGCGGGGGCCAAACTGTCCGGCCGGCAGGGCAAGACCAGCATCGGCGCTCTCGTCGTGCGCACACGGCAGGCAAGCGGAGTGGCTCCGGCAACCTCGCTCGCCGCCCTGCGGGTGAGGCGCAACGTTCTCAACGAGTCGAGCGTCGGCTTCATCGCCACGGCTGGCGATCCGCTGGGCCGGCCGGGGGCATCGACCTTCGGCGTAGATCTCACTTACCAGAACTCGCGCTTCCGTGGCGGCAAGAATTTCTGGCTGGGAGCGTGGGGTCTGATGGCGCGGCGCGACGGACTCGCGGGCTCGCGTGAAGCGTGGGGAGTCAAGCTGGACATGCCGAACGACCTGTGGGATATCGCGGCGAGCTATCGCTACGTCGGTGACGGCTTCGATCCCTCCCTCGGGTTCGTTCCCCGACCCGCGGTGAAGGCGTACCGGCTTTCCATCACCTACGCGCCCCGGCTCCCCGGCACATTCATCCGTCAGATGTTCAACGAGTTCATCGTGGACTACTTCACTAACCTGAGGAACGAACGCGAGAGCTACCGGGTGTTCATGGCCCCGATCAACTGGCGGTTGGAGAGCGGCGACCGGGTGGAGGCTAATTTCGCCCCGGCTGGCGAGAGATTGTCGGCTCCCTTCGAGATCGCACCGGGTGTAGTGATTCCGGTGGGAACGTACGATTGGAAGCGCTACCGGCTGGAAGCCGGAACCGCGGCCAAGCGGCGCCTGGCCGCGCAGGTCACCTGGTGGTTCGGCAGCTTCTACAATGGCAAGCTCGATCAGATCAATGTGGATGGGTCATGGACGCCATCCCCGGTCGTAAGCCTCCTCTTCAATGTGCAGCACAACGCCGGCCGGTTGCCCGCGGGCGACTTCGACCAGACTCTCATCGGTGTGAAAGTCCGGCTCAATCTTTCCCCTGACCTGCAACTCAACAGCTTCGTCCAGTTCGACAACGAGACGCAGACCGTGGGTACGAACACGCGCCTGCGCTGGACGTTCCATCCTCAGGGCGACCTGTTCGTCATCTACAATCACAATCTTCGCGATTTCAAGGAGAGTCCGTCCGGATGGGCCAGGGACTCAAACGCGCTCATGGTGAAGGCGCAGTACGCGTGGAGGCGCTGAGATCTCCCTCCACGACGTTTGAGGGATAGTGGGTCGTATCGCTGGGGCGGGGCCGGAGGCTGGCCAGTATCTGGGCCACTCGACGCCTCCCACTCACGGCGCGTGTCTCGGGCGGCTCGCCACTTGGAGCCATGGCCTCAACGGTCTTACACTGCC
The DNA here is from genome assembly GCA_019694155.1 of Vicinamibacteria bacterium. Taxonomy (GTDB): domain Bacteria; phylum Acidobacteriota; class Vicinamibacteria; order Fen-336; family JAGNNV01; genus JAGNNV01. The sequence goes on from JAIBCN010000008.1 coordinate 10,323, forward strand.
CTCGCGATGGCGACTTCGCATCCATCAGTGCCGGGGCCCAAAGACAGCGCCCCTCCGTTCAGGCCCTCGTTGCCTCTGGCCGAGAGGATCGCGGAGAGCTTGGGCGGGCCTGAGGGCGCGCGTGAGGCTTCCCTGATCCGGGAGCAGATCGGTTCTCGCGTCGAGCAGCTCCTCGCGACCCTGGCGCAGCGGGCGGCCGAGACTTCCGGAATCATGGCGCTCGGTGAGGGATCGGCGCCGTCGCCTTCCTTCCGTCGCGGCCTTGTCGTCGGGCTCGGTCTGCCTCAGGACACCCCGCTCGTCGATGACCTGTCGTCCGAGTTCTTCACCTGGCTTGTGGACGACTGTCACGGCCGCGCCATGACTCCGTGGGGTGTGCTTCAGGGCAAAGCTGACGGCGTGACTCTGCACTGCGACAGCGTCGGGCGGCCCCAGGCATCGGCTTGGCAACGAGCCAGGCGAATCGCGTACAAGGACCCAGAGCCGGCGCCCATCAGCGCAGCGCCTGCCTTGGCGTTTGGACGATTGCTGGCCGCCGCGGCCGAAGATGGACCGGCTGGCGAGACAGACGTGGCTCCCCGTGCGCCTCGGCCGCGCGATCAGATCATCGCGGATCTCACGGACCTCTCGGACGAGATAGAGAAACCCAAAGGCAGCCTCTAGGGTCAACAGGGTTGCCCGCGTTTCGTTTCCTTCACGTCTCGGATCTTCATATCGCGGCGAGAAGTCGCGTGGTGGGCCTGTCCGACCTGAAGCGTCCAGGGTACCCGTGGCCCGGCTTCGGCAGCCCGGAGACGGATGGAATCGGTCTCGGTCTTTGCTCCACGCACGATCCTTACGTCCTCGAAGGAGTCGCGCGCCATGTTCACCAGAACGCCGACACTTTCGACGCCGTCGTCCTCACCGGCGATGTCGCGACCACGGGCGCAGCCGCCGACCTGGAAGCTGCGCGGCGATTTGTCGAATCTGAAGCCTCCGATCTCTGGCTGGCCGAAGGCGACACGCCCACGCTCGCCGCCAGCACGCGACAGGTCTCCCTCATCCCGGGAAACCACGATCGCTACGATGGGCCCAGGATGCTGCCGCGCAGCGACCAGTTCGACCGCGCCTTCGCGGCGTATTGGAGTGCTGGGTCTTCAGCGCAGACCATTGGTGTTTTCGAAAAGGACGCCGCGTACTCCGCCATCGTTGGCCTCGACCTCAGCCTTCGCAACCGCCACGACGCCGAGGTCAGGTGGGGCGTGTGGGGCCAAGGCCGCTCCTACTCCGACGTTCTCGATCGCGCCATCGAAATCACCGAGGCGCTCCGC
>JAIBCN010000064.1 GCA_019694155.1 Vicinamibacteria bacterium
GTCCACCTGTCCTCGGTGACCGGCGCGACGGGCGGCGACGTCGACGCGATCGGGCTCATCGTGAATGACGATGGAGTGGCGCCGCTCAGCGCCGCCATCGGCGACGTCGCGGCGCCCGAGGGCTATCTGAGCGGCAGCACTCTGGCATTCCCCGTACGGCTGTCGCGGGCGGCCACCGCGCCCGCGAGCGTGTTCTATTACACGTCGTCGGGGAGCGCGTTCTCCTCCAGCGACTACACCTACACGTCCGGCGTGCTCACCTTCGCCCCCGGAGACACCGAGCGTGTCATCTCCGTGCCCGTCAAGGGCGATGCCGTGGTCGAGCCCAACGAGACGTTCCAGGTGTACCTGTATGCCGCCTCCGGTCTCACGTTGTCGGACGACATCGGCGTCGGCACCATCCTCAACGACGACGGGTCGACCATCGCGGTGACGAACTCGGCGGTGAAGGAAGGCACCGCGGGCCCGGCCACGAGCCTGGCGTTCACCGTGGTCCTCTCGGCGACCTCCACCCAGACGATCACCGTCAACTACGCGACGGCGGACGGGACGGCCGTCGCCGGCTCCGACTACACGTCCACCAGCGGGATCCTGAACTTCCCGCCCGGGGCGGCCTCGCGGGTGGTGCTCGTCCCCGTGAGCGTCGATGCGGCGATTGAACCCGATGAGACGCTGTTCCTGAACCTGTCGAGCGCGACGAACGCGTCCATCTCGGACGGCCAGGGGCTTGGCACCATCATGGCTGACGATGGTTTGCTGGTTTCGATCGCGGACAAGACCACCGCGGAAGGGAATTCCGGACACACTCCGGTGGGACTGGTGCTGAGTTTGAGCCAGGTCTCACCGGCGCCCGTAACTGTGGACTGGTCCACCGAGGACGGAACAGCCAGGGCGCCGCTCGATTACGAGGCGGCGGGCGGCACCGTCACCTTCGACCCCGGCGAGGTCACCAAGGCGGTCACCCTGCAAGTCGTGGGCGATGCGGCCAAAGAGAGCTTCGAGACGTTCTTCGTGAATCTCGCCAACCCGACGGGCGGCGCCGTGATCGCAGACGGCCAGGGGCAGGTCACGATCGCCAACACCGACGGCGCGACGGACCGCTCCCGCCTGATGTTCCATAACTTCTCCACGAATCGTCTGTACCGGTGGCACATGAAGAACGGCAACACTCTCGATACCTACAACTGGGTGACGCCGTGGGCCACGGACCCCGGGTGGACGGTGGGAGCGGTGGCCGACTTCGATCAGGATGGCCAGCTCGACTACCTCTGGCACAACGTCAACGACGGCCGCCTGCTCTTCTGGTACATCGATGGCGACAACCTGAAGGGCTACCAGTTTCTGCCCTACACGATGGGGCCGCCCTGGAGAGTGGCGACCACGTTCGACGCGAACAACGACGGGGCTGCGGACATCGCCTACTACAGCTCGGTCTCCGGCGTGATCCGTGTGGTGCTGCACGACAACGCCACCAGGCTGTCCGAGTACGACCTCGGCCTCGTCCTGCCTGGCGCGGGGTCGGTCCGGGTCGTCTCGGCCGTCGATGCGAACAACGATGGAGACGACGAACTCGCTCTCTACAACTCCTCCAGCGGGCAGGTGGCGGCATGGAACGTGACAGGGCCGACCGTGACCGGCACCATCTCGTACGCGAACCTGCAGAGCACGAGCCAGGCCTTCAACCTCGTCTCCACCCGAACCGACTTCAACAGCGACGGCCTCCCGGACTTCCTGTGGCACAACCCCACGCCGACGGGCGTCTTTTCGGTCTGGTTCATGAACGGGACCACGCGCCTGGGGGTGGGCACGTTCCAGCCGTTCACGGCCACTGACCCGGTTTGGCGCGTGGTCGGGTCGGCCAACGTGTGGTGACGGGGGCCACGTCGCGCCGCTTGGTGCGTTTGCTAGCCTGAACCAGGCGGACGAAGCGTCTTTGAAGTCCGCGGGAGGGCGGTTTCAATGAAGTCGAATGGTTTGCGGGCGCGGCCCGGGCGGTGGGTGGCGATCGCCTTTGCTTTGGGGAGCCTCCTGCCCCCCTTCGGCAGCGTCCATGCCGCTTTGGCGGGCGGCCTCAGGAAGCCCCCGACCGCGGTGACGCTCGGCGGCGCGCTACCCGCGCCCTTGCCCCTGTTTCCCGGCGACAACTGGTGGAATCTCGACATCACCAACGCCCCTGTCGATTCGAACTCCGCCGCCTTCATTTCCTTCATCAATAACGGCGGCAACCGGCGGCTGCACCCCGACTTCGGCGGGGAGGAGTCGCCGGGGTCGACGGCGATCTATGGGTTTCCCTACGTCGTCGTCGACTCCACCCAGCCCAAGAAGACCGTGCAGTTCGGGCCGGAGGCCGACGACGAAAGCGATGGCGTCGACCACAACACGAACACCAGCTTTCCCTTCTACCCGATTCCCGATGAAGCCATCACGCAGGCGCACTACGTCGAGGGTGGAGCGCCCGGCAACGTGGATGAGCGGAACAACTCCGACCGCCACCTCCTGATCGTCGACCGGGACAACAAGTTCCTCTACGAGCTTTACAACGTCTTTCACGACGGGTCGACCTGGCGGGCCTACTCGGGCGCTTTCTTCGACATGAAAACGAACAACCGGCGCCCCGATACCTGGACGTCGGCCGACGCCGCGGGTCTCGCCATCCTGCCCGGCCTCGTGCGGTACGACGAGGTTTACGGCGCGGGGGAGATCAAGCACGCGTTTCGCGTGACCGTGCGCGCGTCGAACGGCTATGTCTATCCCGCCTCGCACGCGGCGGGGAGCAACCCGCAGGCCCTGCCCATGGGGGCCCGCCTGCGGCTCAAGGCCGGAACCGATATCTCGGGCTACGACCCGGCGATTCAGAAGATCTTCCGGGCCATGAAGAAGTACGGCCTGATCGTGGCCGACAACGGCTCGGACATGTACATCAGCGGGACGTTCAACACGCTCTGGGACAACGACATCCTGAACCCGGCCTTCCACTCCCTCCACGCGAGCGACTTCGAGGTGATCCAGCGCGGCTACAATCCGCCGCCGCCCCAGGTTCGCGCGGAGAGCGTGCGCGTGGTCGAAGCGGACGCGGGCCAGCCCGCGGTCCGCGTTCGGCTGCTCCTTTCCGCCCCCTGGCCGGCCGACGTGACCGTGAGCTACGCCACGGCCAATGGGACCGCGACCACCCCAGGCGACTACGTCGCCCAGAGCGGAACCGCGACCTTCCTCCCCGGGGAGACTTCGAAGGACATCTTCATTCCCATCGTGGGCGACGCGGCGCCGGAGGCCACGGAGACCTTCACCCTCAACTTGTCGAATCCCGTCTCCGCGACTCTCGGCGGGGCGGGCACCATCGAGATCCTGGACACAGACGGCGCCACCCTGGTGATCGACGATGCGCAGGCCACCGAGGGCTACACGGGAACCACTCCGGTCAAGGTCGCGGTGCGGCGGCTCGGTCCGACGGCGGGGACGTCCACGGTCAACTGGGCCACGGCTGTGGGCACGGCGGGTGCGGCGGACTTCGTGGCCGCGAGCGGCTCCCTCACTTTCGACCCCGGGGACACCCAGAAGTTCATAAGCCTGCAGGTGAACGGTGACATCACGGCGGAGCCCAACGAGCAATTCACGGTGACACTGTCCGGCCCCGTCGGCGCCACCATCGGCGACGGCACCGGGACCATCACCATCCTCAACGACGAGGGCACGACGATCTCGGTCATGAACCCGGTGGTGACGGAAGGGAACAGCGGATCTCCCGTGCTGACCTTCACCGTAATCCTTTCCGCGACCTCGGCGTCGCCCGTCTCCGTCAAGTACGCGACCGAGGATGGCACCGCCGTTTCGGGCTCCGATTACACGGCCATGGCGGGCACCCTCACCATTCCCGCAGGGGCGGCGTCGCTCGCGGTTTCGGTTCCGGTGATCCCGGACGCGTTGGTCGAACCCAACGAGGTCATGTACCTGAACCTCTCGAATGCGACGGGAGCCACGATCTTCGACAACCAGGGAATGGGCACGATCGTCGCCGACGACGGGCTTCTGGTGTCGATCGGCGACAAGACGAGCGGAGAGGGCAACAGCGGGACCGTTCCCATCTCGTTCAATGTGACTCTCAATCAGGCACCCGTCTCCACCGTCACCGTGGACTGGACGACCGCGGACGGAACGGCCACGGCCCCGCTTGACTATCAGGCCGCGAGCGGGACGGTGACATTCAACTCCGGCGAGACGAGCAAGACCATCACCGTGCAGATCGTGGGGGATTCGCTGGAGGAGCCCTACGAGACCTTCTTCGTCAACCTCTCGAATCCCACGGGCGGTGCTTCGATCGGCGACGGTCAGGGCCAGGGCACCATCACCAACACGGATGGAACGACCGACCGGTCGCGCCTGATGTTCCACAACTTCGTGACCAATCGCCTGTATCGGTGGCACATGAAGAACGGCAACACCCTCGACACCTACAACTGGGTGACGCCGTGGGCCACGGACCCCGGATGGACGGTGGGTGCGGTGGCGGACTTCGATCAGGATGGCCAGCTCGACTATCTCTGGCACAACGTGAACGCCGGCGATGGCCGTCTGCTTCTCTGGTACATCGACGGAGACAACCTGAAGGGGTACCAGTTCCTGCCCTACACCATGCTGCCGCCGTGGCGGGTGGCTACGACCTTCGATGGCAACGGGGATGGAGCCGTGGACATCGTGTACTACAACTCGACGACGGGAGTGGTGCAGGTGAAGACGCATGACAACGCGGTGCTGCTCTCGACCTACAACCTGAACACGACGCTGCCGGGCAATCTCACGCGGCGGGTGGTGGCGGCGGTGGACGCGAACGGGGACGGGGACGACGAACTGGCCCTGTACAACTCGGCGACGGGCCAGATCCAGGCCTGGGACGTGAGCGGTTCGACGGTGACGGGCACGATCACGTACCCGACCTCCCAGAGCACGGCACAGGCGTTCACGCTGGTCTCGACGAAGACGGACTTCAACGACGACGGCAGGCCGGATCTGCTCTGGCACAACCCGACGCCCACCGGCGTGTTCTCGGTGTGGTTCATGACCGGGACGACACGGGACGCGGTGGGGCAGTTCCTGCCCTTCACCGCCACCGACCCGGTGTGGCGCGTGGTGGGATCCGCGAACGTCTGGTAGCGGAGAATCGGCATTGGATTCGCGCGGGACGGTGCCTCGGGCCAGCGCGTCAGACCAGACCATTAGCCTCCGCGCGGGCGTATCATCGCGCCAGGCACTCGATGACCCCGCAGGCTCTACTCGCCCGCATCGTGCTCCTGTTTCTCGCGCTTCAGGGTCTGGCGCTCTCGGCCGCGGCCCAGTCGGTGTCGATCCTGAAGGACATTCAGGCCACTTCGCTCCCTCTGTGGGGACCGAGCTATCTTGGCTCGACGAATGGAGTCGTCATATTCGCGATGGAGTCGGTGGCCGGCACCGAGCCTTGGCGAACCGATGGCACTCCCGAGGGGACCAGAATGCTGCGGGACATTGCGCCCGGTCCAGCAACATCGAACCCCACTGGGTCTGGAGCCACGATGGGAGGGCGAGTCTTCTTTCTGGCCGGCGCAGCGCCGGCCGTCCGGACGCTCTGGGCCACGGATGGCTCCGAGCAGGGCACCTACCAAGTCTCCTCGACTGACTTCTTCGCCGAGGCGCGGACGTGCGCGAGTGATACCTGGGTCGCCGTCTTGAGCACCACCCGTTTGGGCCCATTGCTCTGGGCGACTGACGGGACAGCCGCGGGGACGCGCAGCGTCGTTTCCCTGGGGACGAGCTACAGCACCGGGGTATGGGAATGCAAAGCCCTGGGCTCAAAGATCCTGTTCGTGACCGGAGGCTCCGGGGGCACGCACCTGTGGGTCAGCGACGGCACGGCCGCCGGCACCTTCGTGATCGCGGCCGGCGCAGGGAAGCTCATTCTCATGGGTGACCACATGTATTTCCTCACCCGGGATTCACTTGGAAACCGGACCTTGTGGGGATCAGATGGAACGACGCTCGGAACCCTGCCGATACGCTCGTGGCCGGCGTTCCCGAACCCCGACTATCCGCCCATGGAGCTTGCCACCACCGGGGACGTCCTCGTCTTCAGCGCGCCTTCAGGCGCCGGCGCGGAGCTATGGATCAGCGACGGCACGGCGGGAGGGACCACCCAGATCAAGGACATCTGGCCGGGAGCACCCAGCTCGAGTCCGCACGGTCTGGCTTCGGCGCAGGGTCGCGTCTTCTTCCTCGCCGGAGATCCGACTATTGGGGTCGAGCCGTGGGTCACGGATGGGACCGCCGCGGGCACGCGATCGTTCGGCGACCTGAATCCTAAGGATTACTATCTCCCGAGCGACATGCTCCCGGTCGCGGTGGGCGAGGACGCCTACTTCCCAACCGGCCGCACGGAACAGGGTAAACCCACGACGCTGTTCAGGCTGGAGGGAACCACGGGCCGGACGACCCAAACGACCAGCTTCGTCTACCAGAGGTCCTCGACGGCAACGTATCCGAAGATCTTCCCGGAGGGAGTGGATGGGGCGGCCCTGGTCGTGGGTGACACGGTGGGAGCCGACATCGGTCTGTGGCGCACGGACATGACTCCGAGCGGCACATGGAAGCTGACGCCCGCGAAAGGGGACGGGGGCAGCTCTCCGACGGCGTGGGTGAGTTCCGGAGGACTGACCTACTTCTTAACGGGTGTGGGTGGGGCTTTGTGGTCGACCGATGGGACACCGGATGGCACGCACGAGGTGATGCGAGCGCTCTCTCCCGACCTTCCGCTTCTTCCCGGTGTGGACATCGGCGGGTCGCTTCTCTTTCTGAGGAAGACGTCTCAATACGACCGTGAACTCTGGCGGGCGAATGCGGGCCACGCCGAGCTCGTCAGTCTCATTCCACGGGTGGGCTTCGAGCATCCCGATGAGCTGTATCGCTCGGTCGGCCTCGCCTACTTCTTCGTGGGTCGATGGCTCTGGCGAAGCGACGGTACTGCGGGCGGCACCTTCGCGATAAGGGATCTCGGCTCGTCCTACCAGCCCACGGCCGGAGTGGGTTCGGTCGGCGCCACGTTCTACTTCAGCTCCAATGCCGTGAATGGGTCCGAGCTCTGGCGCTCTGATGGCTCTTCGGCAGGGACGTACCTGGTGGCCGATATAGCCCCGGGGACGGCCTCTTCAGATCCCCGGTCCCTGACCGAACACGCCGGCAAACTCTTCTTCGTCGCCGACGACGGCGTGAACGGCCCGGAACTCTGGACCTCTGACGGCACGGCGGCGGGAACGCGAATGGTCCGAGTGGTTGTGCCGAGCGGAGTCAGCACTGGGCCGGCTCAACTAACGAGCGTCGGTTCCTCGTTGTTCTTCGTGGCAGATGACGGGGTTTCTGGAACCGAGCTTTGGCGGACCGACGGCACCGACGCGGGAACCACGCGCGTCGCCGACATAAAAGCAGGTTCAGCCTCATCATCTCCGGGATCGTTGACCAATGTGAGCGGGCGCCTGTTCTTCGCGGCCGACGACGGTATCTCCGGCCGGGAACTCTGGACGAGCAACGGGACGACTGCGGGGACCAGCCTCGTCGAGGACATCTTCCCAGGCCTCACAGGCTCCGATCCCAGTGATCTTGCCGGAGTGTCGGGTTTCCTTGTATTCACGGCCCGCGGCGGCACGGCGTCGGGTCAGGAGCTGTGGCTCTCGAACGGAACGGCGGCAGGATCGTACATGCTGCAGGACCTCAATCCCGGCCCACCCTCCGCCTTTTACGCCTCGAGCAACTCCAACTCGAGAGCCATCTTCGGAGTGGGTAGCCTGGCGTTCTTTTCACCCGATGTTCCCGCGCTTCGATACGAGCCCTGGGTCATTCGTTTTGATCAGCCGGCAGTGAACAAGCTGCAGGTGAGCGGACTCTCCTTTCGCTCGGCGGAATTCACGGCAACCGTCGGACCCGGGGCGCCCGCGACCACCGTGGGCTTCGTGGTCGCGCGCACGGACTTCTGGCCCACTCGCGCATCTCCGGGGGTCCGCGTCTACATCGGTGCTCTTTCGGGGCAGACGCTTTCGGGGACGGGCCTCGACCTGATGCCGGGCAGGTCGTACGTGGTTCGTGCGTTCGCTGCTGGTTGGTTCGGCGAGTCGTACAGTGCGCCCGTCCTGTTCGAGACCCCCAGCGCGGTGTGGATCGACGATACGGCCGTGGTCGAGGGATCAGGCGACTCTCCCGTGATGTCCTTCCGTGTCAATCTCGCCCGGGCCTCTGCGGAACCCACCAGTGTCGCTGCTCTCATCGAGGGAGGAACGGCAGTGGACGGCCAGGACTTCGTGGGTGGCACTCAGGTGGTGGTGATCCCACCTGGCGCCACGAGCGCCCGCCTGGATGTCGCGATCCTGGCCGATGCCCTCCCGGAAGACAACGAGACGCTGACCGTCAGGATCACGGGCGTGACGCCGTCGACGGGCTGGATGCCGGATCCGGCGACCGGAGCGATCGTGGACGATGACGGTGGGAACCAGCCGCCCCAGATCTCGATCTTCGACGCGCGGGGGCCGGAGGGCGTCGCGACCGGCACCCTGAACTTCGAGGCGTCCCTGTCTCGGGCGGTGGCCTTCCCGGTCAGCTTCAAGGCCGCAACCCTTCCGGGGACCGCGTTGGCTCCCGGTGACTTCACGATGATCGGGGCGACGCATGTGTTTGTGCCCGGCGAGACGCGCCTTCGCGTGGCGGTTCCGATTCGGGGGGACACCGTGGCGGAACCCAACGAAACTCTCAGCCTTGTCATCTCGGACCCAACGGCCGCGACCCTGGGCCGATCTGTCGCCCAGGGAGTCATTTTGAACGACGATGGCCCGACTCTGAGCGTGACCAATGCCCGCGTCGTCGAAGGCTCGGGGGGCGGACTCACGAACATGGTGTTCACGATCGTAACGTCACAGACGTCTCCGACGCCGATCACGGTCTCGTATGCGACCGCGGACATGGACGCCGAGGCTCCCTCGGACTATGCCGCCAAGGCGGGCACCGCGGTTCTCTTGCCTTCGGCGGCCTCGGTCGCGGTTGCGGTTCCCGTAGTCCGGGATGGAGTGCCGGAGCCCGATGAGTCGTTCGGGCTGTGGCTCACGGGTGCGGTCGGGGCCACGATCTTCCAGGACCTTGGGGTGGGGACGATCCTTGCGGACGACGGCCTCCTCGTTTCGGTCAGCGACCAGACGGCCAGCGAGGGAGACTCGGGAACAAGGCCCGTCTCATTCAGGGTCACGCTCAATCAGCCATCCGCCTCGACGGTGTCCGTGGACTGGGCGACCGCCGACGGGACCGCGGTCGCGCCCTTCGACTATGGGTCTGCGAGCGGGACGGTGACTTTCAACTCCGGCGAGACGAGCAAGACCATCACCGTGCAGATCGTGGGGGATTCGCTGGAGGAGCCCTACGAGACCTTCTTCGTCAACCTCTCGAATCCCACGGGCGGTGCTTCGATCGGCGACGGTCAGGGCCAGGGCACCATCACCAACACGGATGGAACGACCGACCGGTCGCGCCTGATGTTCCACAACTTCGTGACCAATCGCCTGTATCGGTGGCACATGAAGAACGGCAACACCCTCGACACCTACAACTGGGTGACGCCGTGGGCCACGGACCCCGGATGGACGGTGGGTGCGGTGGCGGACTTCGATCAGGATGGCCAGCTCGACTATCTCTGGCACAACGTGAACGCCGGCGATGGCCGTCTGCTTCTCTGGTACATCGACGGAGACAACCTGAAGGGGTACCAGTTCCTGCCCTACACCATGCTGCCGCCGTGGCGGGTGGCTACGACCTTCGATGGCAACGGGGATGGAGCCGTGGACATCGTGTACTACAACTCGACGACGGGAGTGGTGCAGGTGAAGACGCATGACAACGCGGTGCTGCTCTCGACCTACAACCTGAACACGACGCTGCCGGGCAATCTCACGCGGCGGGTGGTGGCGGCGGTGGACGCGAACGGGGACGGGGACGACGAACTGGCCCTGTACAACTCGGCGACGGGCCAGATCCAGGCCTGGGACGTGAGCGGTTCGACGGTGACGGGCACGATCACGTACCCGACCTCCCAGAGCACGGCACAGGCGTTCACGCTGGTCTCGACGAAGACGGACTTCAACGACGACGGCAGGCCGGATCTGCTCTGGCACAACCCGACGCCCACCGGCGTGTTCTCGGTGTGGTTCATGACCGGGACGACACGGGACGCGGTGGGGCAGTTCCTGCCCTTCACCGCCACCGACCCGGTGTGGCGCGTGGTGGGATCCGCGAACGTCTGGTAGGCGCGGATAGAATCCGAAGATCACCAACCTCGGTTCCCTCTCCCCAACGCTGGTACTCGACCCCGCCGGATACTGGGTCGCCCCCTCGAAGACCCCGCTCTCCTATCCCGAGGAAGGGAACGAGCACTGCTTCGCCCTCGAGGACGGGTCCTTCTGGTTCCGGCACCGGAACGCGGTCATCACGGACATGGTCCGTCTCTTCCCGCCCGACGGTCCCATCTTCGATGTCGGGGGAGGGAACGGCTACGTGGCGAAGGGCCTTGAAGGGGAGGGTTTCCCCTGCGTCCTCATCGAACCCGGGCCGCGCGGGGCCGCGAACGGAGTGAAGCGGGGGCTCTCGAATGTCATCTGCGCCACCGTGGAGGACGCGAACTTCAAGCCGGGAAGCATCGGCGCCGCCGGGCTTTTCGACGTGGTCGAACACATCGAGAACGATGTCTCCTTCCTGGGCGGCCTGCACTCCCTGATGAGACCGGGCGGGAGGCTCTACTTGACCGTACCTGCCTTCCAGGCGCTGTGGTCCTTCGAGGACGAATACGCCGGCCACCACCGCCGCTACTCGACGCGCACCCTCAGCGCGTGCTTGAGGCAGGCCGGCTTCGAGGTCGAGTACGTCTCCTACTTCTTCTGGTTCCTCACGCTGCCCGTGTTCCTGCTCCGCACCGTACCGGGCTTCCTGGGCCTCCGAAAGCACAAGCCCGCGGAGAATCACGCACGCGAGCACTCCACTGGCTCAGGCCTCGTGAGCCTCGTGGTGGACGGCCTGCTCGACTTCGAGCGCCGTCGCCTGCGCCTGGGGAAGCGCATGCCCTTCGGCGGGAGCTGTTTCGCGGTGGCGCGGCGAGTGGAGCGGACCTAGTCCTTCAGCCATTTGTGGAAGGAGTGGTGGGCATCCTCGATCCGCCACCCGAGCCTGAGGTAGCCGCGCTGCACCCCGTAGTTGTTCACGTGGGTGGGGCCTTCGATTCGCTGGACCAGGCCCTCGAGCAGGCTGGATCCTTTCAGGGTGAGGGCGCTGAACAGGCCCCGGCCGAAGTAGTCGGGATGGACGGCGCCGATGCTGTAGTGACCGAGCCCGATCCCGTGGCTCGCCTCGCGCGGCGTGGGTCGCTTCCACGCGGTGTAGCCCGCGATCGTCCCCGCCACCTCCGCGAGCACCACCCAGTCGGTCCAGCCGTCGAGGCACGATTCGATCCAGCGCTCGTAGATCTTCACGCTCGCCTGGGGACCCAGTTTCGGATCGGAATGGAAGCGTCCGAAGTGATCGGCGAAAGCGCGCCGCGCGGTTTCCACGAG
>JAIBCN010000216.1 GCA_019694155.1 Vicinamibacteria bacterium
TTGCACCTGACGAAGGTCGCTCCACTTCGCTGCACTCCCTTCGCAGGTGAACGCGAGTGTTCGACAGGCTCTGTGGGGCCAGCTTTTCCGGACCGCCCACCGTCGAAGAGGATGTTTCTGCTGGATGAGCCGCCTTCGTCGCCAAAGCCAAGATCTACGGCGGCATCGTCGCGGGAACAGCTTTGTCGGCCTAGGAGAGCAAGGTTTCAAGGGCGCTAGGCCAAAGGTATTGTGTGGCCATGCGGGACGTCGCAATCAAGAATCAGCTGTCGAACAAAGGAATGAACCCGACGAAGTCCTCGCAGACGGACTGGGGCCTTCGCGGGTTATTCCGGTGTTCGACAGGCAGGAGTGGTCGGTGACGGAAGGTCTATCCGGGCACAAGGCCCCCCGCATCAATCGAATGATGCGAGAGGTAATCCGGCGATTGCCCGATGTACCGATTGCCTTTGTGGATCACTGGGAGGACTCCGAGGCAATTGGCATCGCCGTAGAGGGTCAACCTAAGCGGCTGGTGTACGTGTGCACCGCGGGGTCACCCGTCGGCCGCTACTATGCCGACATCGAGTTTCCGCCAAAGAGGAAGGGTGGGCGCCCGTTCCAGCAAGGTCCTTCTTTCGAGGCCCTCGGTATGGACGAGTTGGTCGCATTGGTTCGGAGCCACTTGATCGTCTCCCCACGCAAGGGCAGGGTTGTCCGAGCGCCTTCGACCAGGCACCGGTCGGCCTAAGCTCCTAAACCATGGCATCAGCGATCGCTCAAATCACCGTGCTGTCGAACAACGGGTTGCACCAGACAGGGCGCGGAGGAGTGGCCTTCGCTTCTCGTCGGAGGCCAGTCATTGAGGCGCGCCCTGCAGGTGAACCCGAGTGTTGGGCCGACCTGGAGGTGAGCGAATGACTACGGCTACAACCTTGGCACTCGCTTTGGCTCTGACCCTCCAAGCCAGCGTTCCCGCACAAGACCCCGATGTCGCTGCGTTGACACGGCTGGAGGCCCTTTGGAATGACGCCCACATGCGTGGTGACGCGGTCGCACTCGATCAGCTCTGGGCAGACGAACTCGTGGCCGTCGTGCCGAGGATGGCTCCTCTTCCCAAGCAGGATGCGCTTGCGTTTGTTCGTTCCGCCCGCATGAAGTTCCTCAGATACGAGAGCTCAGACGTAACGGTGAAGGTCTACGACAACAGTGCCGTGGCAAGGGGGCGCCTCCTTCGCGCGCGCGAGCTTGGCGGCCAGACGATCCAAGATAATTGGCGATTCACGAAGGTCTACGTCCGACAGGGCGGCCAATGGCGCGTCGTGGCCTTTCACGCCTCAGAGGCTGGCTCGTGAGGAAAATGACGAGGCGGCCCAACAAGCCGTTGCACCAGCCAAGGCGCGGAGGTGTGCTCGCTTCGCGAGCAGTCGTTAGAGCGCGCCTTGCAGGTGAACGGCGGTGTTATGCGTGCACACCATGATCCAAGGAGATGTCCGGGCGGCAATTGAGGAGGCCTTCCCTTTTGTCGAGAAACCACCGAATCTCTCAATTCACGAGTGGTGCACGCACTGCGACATGTCCTCGCGGTACCTCGAGCAGTACTCAACCCAGGAGCTACCTGTGGAGGCAACACGCTGGCTTTGCGACGAGCTCTCCACCCTCTCGCCCGAGGCGAATCGTTGGGTGATGGCCTCGTATCTCCGCCACGTTCTGATCGGCGGCGAGCAGCTTGAGCGGGCAACCGAGCATCTGATCTACCACTTTGGGCCGGCGCCGGAGCACGAAGAGGAGGTACTGGCGCCGCTCGCCCTGATGAGTCAAGAGCAGTTTCGAGCACTCCGAATGCTCGTGGAGTATCTTGGCGAGCAGAGCCAGTGGCAGTCCCACTGTCCGTCGGAGCTAGCCAAGGCGATGGCATTTCTTCAACGACTTGAGGCCGAGAGTGAGCGCACGCAACCACGTGACGCATAACAATGAATTGGAGCGGACGAAGTCCTCGCAGACGGACTGGGGCCTTCGCCGCTCAATTCAGTGTTCGACGGACGCTTTTGGGGAGCACCATTTGTCCCGGAGGATCTCGTGGGTGAAGTAGAAGAGCCACCCTTTGGTGCAGCATTTCTTGCAGCGTTTCGGCGCTGTGGCGGTACGGTGGGTCGGTGGAGGTACGCAACGGTGCTTTCGCTAGAGAAGGCAGACCGCGAGACTGTGGTGCGAATGCTGCGCCGAGCGCACCCAATTCCCTCGTATCAGACATTGCAGTCCGCCATGTCCGACACGCCTGAGGCATTCGCGGAACGCGTTGTTGAAGAGGAGCGAGCCAAGGCCGAAGCGGGGCGTGAGGCGGCCTCTGCGCTCGTGTGGTTCTTTTAGTTGCCGTGGCGAAGCGGTACCCTCAATCGACGGCGCCGTCGAACAATGCGTTGAAGCGGACGAGCAGCCGCTCTTTGTGGCCTGCTCGCCGCTTAACGCAGTGTTCGACGGGCTAGCGCAGGAATGAAGATTTCCGACCACATCGCCGCCAGGATTCGAGAAGTGATCTCGACCAAGTCGACGGTTGGCTTGCATCTGGATTCGCAAGCGGCGCGCTACGGTGGGATCGGGCTAGCGGGGACAATCGGCTCGGTTTGGCTGCTGCGACCTGATGGCACGCTGTGGGATGTCGACGATGATTTCGGCCTTCCCCTGAGGCCGTTGGGGGAGGAGCACCACATTCCGGCGCTTGTCTGGGGCTGTGAACGGTATCCGTGGCTTTCGGATCTACTACCCGTTCGTCCTCCAGAAACGCCAAGTTGCTCGGGCTGCAAGGGAACCGGTCGTATTGAGATCGGAGGCCTTAACCCTCCTGGAACGTTCGTGCTGTGTCCCACATGCGATGGCTTGGGATGGAGGCAATCGCAAGAATGAACGAGCCGTCGAACAATGCGTTGGAACGGACGAGGCGAGTTGGTGTGCCCGCTTCGCGGGCAGTCGTTAGAGTCTCGCCTCGCCGCTCAACACAGTGTTGTGCGGACGCAACCGGGATCGAAGGTTCGACGTGAAGGGCATTCCGGATCCCCTCGCCGGACCCCTCGGCCCGCTAATGATGCGGGTCAACGAGCTGGTCCGATCAGTGCACGAGGGGATGACCCGAGCCAACGTCGAAGAAGTCCTAGGTCCGCCAGACTCAGGCGCCGAGGATGCGCCGCATCCTACAGCGGCATTCCAAGAGCTAATGGAACAGGTCGCTGGAGGTCCAACTCTCATCAACTATGGGTACAGTGGGAACGTAGAAATGGTGCTCTATTACCGTGACCCGACTCGACCGCGGTGTCGGTATGCCATTGCCTTCCGAGGCGGCGTTGTCATGTCAGTTCCTAAAGAGGTTCGGACTGCGGAGGCTGGTCCGTGGCCCGCTGTTTGAAAGTGTCGTTTCTCGCAGGCGTGGCTGGGAGGGTCGCCAGCACATCGGCGCCGCACAACAACGCGTTGCACCAGACAAAGGGCGCGTGGAGCGGCCCGCGCTTCTCGTCGGAGGGCCGGTCGTTGAGGGCGCCCTTTGCAGCTGAACCCGAGTGTTACACGGGCCTGGCGAACAGGGAGGGGCTATGAACCTGACTACAGCTCTGCAGCGGATGGAAGAGCTTCTTGGCTTGATGGATGAGTGGAACACAAAGGGAAACGAAGGCTTCGGTCGCGATAAGTGGGACCGCATCACCGCCCTCTACGGCGAGATAGAGGATGTGATCCACCAATTCGAGGGCACCGAGTCCATTAAGGTCGAGACCCTCCGGGGCGGTGCGCCAACAACGCACAAGGATTGGGTCTCCGCCGGCTGGCTTTCTGGTCGCACACACCACAGCCACGCGGGGCGAACTCAGCTCGTCAAGGTGATGAGCAAGGTGCGTGCACGCTTGGCGGACCCCGGCGCGCCTGAAGCGCCCACGTCCATTGACCAGCTGCTCCGCGCCCTGCGTCGCTTCCGGGAGTGCTGCCCATTCATAGAAAGCCCGCCGGCCAACGAGCGCCAGGTTCAGGACATCATCTGGGTCATGCTTCGCGCGCAGTTTGACCGCCTGGACCGCGAGGACACGCTCCCTCGATTCGGCCTGAAGTCCTATCGGCCCGACTTCGGGGTACCCGACCTGCGCACACTCCTTGAGGTCAAGTATGTCGGCGCAAAGACCGACCTCGCGGCAATCCAGGAAGAGATCCTTGCTGATGTGCCCGGCTACCTGAACTCTGGCAATAGCTACGCGGGCTTGGTAGTGTTTGTGTACGACGCAAGCCACAAGCTTCTGGACTCCCGCAAGTTCGTTGGAGACCTCCGCAGTGTGACGGGCATATCAGATGTCGTCGTGATCCCGGGAATTGGAAATCGATGACTGGTGAGTGTCGGCCGTGTAACAATGCGTTGGAACAGACGAGGCGAGTTGGTGTGCCTGCTTCGCAGGCAGTCGTTAGAGTCTCGCCTCGCCGCTCAACGCAGTGTTCGACGGGCATCGGGACGTAGACCCATGGATGAAGCAACGGCAGTAGCCACCGGGATCTGGTTCAAGGCGGTCCGATTTGGGGACGACGGACCCTTCTGTTCTTTCTGGCCCCTGCCGGAAGACATGTCCGAATGGGTGATCGTGAGCCGTCAACTATCGATCTGCGGCTGGTGCGTCGAAGCGTGCCAAGAAACCCTTCGAGAGCGAGCAATGGACTTGGATCAAGCTTCGCCACGGTGGAAAGTAGCCTCGCATCTGCAGAATCGTCCCTGTGGGTTCTGTGGTCGGCCTCCTGAAGAAGTTGGCTCGATGCTGGCGCACCCGATCGGTTCTATTTGCGACCGGTGTCTGACTGTCTGCGCAGCCCTACTTGCAGAAGCGCAAGGTGGTGAGGGAGCAGGGTCGTAATGCCGTCGAACAACGCGATGCAACTGACTGAGCGCGAGTGTTGGGCAGACGTAGCCCGGCTTCGGGTACTCGTCCTCCTCCCGGTGTTGGTGTTGCTGTTTTCGTTAGCAAGCCTTGCCGACGAAGGCCCGCCGACCCGACGCTTCGATCGCATCATCCAGCCCGCTGGTTGGGCTCTTCCTCCCCACGGGAAGCGCTTGAGAAGCGGAGTCTTCAAGGGGCAGGCAGACGGCATCACCTTCGTGGCCTTCAAGGGCTCCAGCAAGAAGACATTTTCTCTTCCTCATCCTTCCCTTGAGGATGGCTCGCTGGTCTGGAGTTCTCAGGTGTACTACGCGGATGAAGTGACCCGTCTCGAGGCGCGCGGCAAGCCGTATGCGTGGGGCATGCTTGCGCTCGGCGCTTATGTCGGGTGTGGCGCAGAGGTGTTTTTCGTCGACCGTGACGGTGACGGAAGGTTTGAAGAGTTGGACTGGTACGAACTGGGGAAATTGCCCGATTGGGTGACCAAGCGATTGGCAGAACCGGCAGTCAGCCAGGCAGGCCGGTAGGATGGAATCGGCAATTGTGATGGTGAGCCCAACAAAGGAATGAACCCGACGAAGTCCTCGCAGACGGACTGGGGCCTTCGCGGGTTATTCCAGTGTTGGACAGACGTACTGAGTGACCGCCTTCTAAGGCGCGGGGCCTTCTGCTTGACGTTGTTGGCGTTCCTTTTTCTCGATTCCGGAACGGCCTTGGCCTGCGTCTGCGGCAAGTTCCCCTGGCCGAGCATCGAGGAAACGGCCACTTCGGTAGACGCCGTCGCACTCGGGCTCGTGGTCGGTCGAGGGGGTCGAGATGGACGGCCCTCGGACTCAAATACGCACGCAGCCTACGTCGACATAGAAGTACTCGAAGCCATTAAGGGGCTCAAGGCCGGTATTACTCTTCGTGTGTGGGACATCGCCTTCGGCACTGATTGCGACACTGGCTTCTCGTCGCTTAAGGGATCAGTGCTCGCACTCGCTCTGCGACTGCATTTGTCCAAGGACGAGAAGACTTCGCCCCTCAGTCGATTCGCCGCTAATCAGGGCGACTACTACCTCTTCGGGGCCTGTGAGGAGAGCGTGCGCGAGGTGAAATCCGCCAAGGACGCAGCGCCGCTGGTGGAGACAATTCGAGCGCGACTGCGACAGAAAAGGCCATGACGCTGTCCAACAAAGAATTGGCGCGGACGAAGTCCTCGCAGACGGACTGGGGCCTTCGCAGCTCAATTCGGTGTTGGACAGGCGTGGCTGGATCCGTTCCGCCACGGCATCACAACGGCAGTCCAGATGCCTGAGACTGCCTTCTGGTGGACCTTGGCGGGGATCTTCCTCGTCGCGCGCTTCGCCTACGCTCGCTCCGAGTGGCGCCAGGCAAAGGGCCTGTGTGCTCGTTGCGGTAAGGCCCCCGGTACCGTCGCCCTCGGTTGGGATCGCTTTTGTGAGCCCTGCTCCGAAAGAGCACAGCGGGGGCAGAAGGCGGCGTCCCAGTTCGTGGGATTCCTCGGCATCTTGACGCTCATTCCTGCGGTGCTGACCGGGTTCCTTGCAGAACTGGATTCATCGCTGAAGTTGAGGTTCCTAGCCGTTCTCATCGGGATTGGGGTCTTCTTTCTATGGATTCACCGAAGCATGGTTCGGAAGGCCGCGAAATGAGGAGAATCGAAGCGCTGTCCAACAAGGAATGTGAAGGAACGAGGTCCACTCAGACGGGCGTGGGCCCTCGCCGCTCAATTCAGTGCTCTACGGGCGCATCGACCGGATCCGCTGGCCGGCTGGGACGCACCCGCTTGCTGCGCGTTGTATTGGTGGCAGTCTGTTGCTTGGCCGCGAAATGCCCAGTCCTGTTTCAGCATCCGCTGGGCCCCACGAGTGCCGGCTTTATCGACCAGCGATTGGTTGGCGCCTGGCGATGCCAAGACGACACAGCCGACCAGGCCCCCGGGGTACTTACGATCCTCAATTTCGATGGATTTCAGTACTACATAGAGTCGGTAGCGCACGGGGAGGCGACGGGCCATTTGCGCGCGTACGCGACAAGAATCGATGGAGAGCCGTTCCTGAATCTTCAGGAAATGGGCGTCGAAGGGAAGCGCGATTGGATGATCGCTCGCTACGAGATCCCCGATGATCTCCATCTTTCCCTTCGGCTCGTGGATCCGAACCCCTTTCAGGAGGTCATCGACAAGCCACGTCAGGTTCGAAAGCTCCTTGAGAGGCGTCGGAAGATGCCTGGACTCACTATCAACTGGATTTCGTGCGTGAAGCCACAGGAGGGTGACTAGTGTCGGCGAAGGGATGTATGTGCACGCGCCAGGACCTACCCCTGTCGCCCTCGCCGGCCGCCACGGGATTGCTTCGTCGGCCCACCTTCCCCCTGGCCTCCTCGCAATGACGGCGCGCGTCTGTTGCCGTGCGGTCTCGCAGGGTAGGATTTCAGCAAGGTCAGCGACGTGAAGAAACTCCTGTTGCTTGTCGCTCTCAGCGGCATCACCGCCGCATCCGCCGGCGCCCAGTTGCCCACCGGCGACGATCCCTGGCTGAGCCGCCTGGTCGGACGTTGGATCCTGGAGGGCCGGATCGCTGGCAAGGACACGACACACGACGTCGACGCTGAGTGGGTGCTGAACCATCTCTACGTGCGCCTGCACGAGGTGTCGCGGGAGAAGGACGCCAAAGGGCGCGCGGCGTACGAGGCGATCGTCTATGTCACATGGTACCCGGCGGCCGGCGAGTACACGGTCATGTGGCTTGATAGCACCGCGAGCGGAGGGTTCGCGCCGGAGGGCATCGGCCATGCGAAGCCGGACGGCAACTCGCTGCCCTTCGTATTCAAGGATGCGCGCGGCGAGGTCACCTTCAAGAACACGTTCGCCTACGACACCGCGAGCGGCGGGTGGGCGTGGATCATGGACAATGTGGACAAGGGCGCCAGCAAGCCATTTGGGCGCGTGCGTTTGACCCGGCGTTGATGGACCCCACTTCCCCCTTTGCCTGCCCCCGGCGCCATCAGCCGCGGGATGGCTTCGTCGGCGCGCGCTTCGGTGGGCCCTTGTGATGACGGCACAGGTTCGTTTCTTCAGGAGAATGGCCTCGAGTTGGAGGCCGCCTAAGAGCAGAGAGGAGAGCACATGCAGATAGCCAGGGCAGGCCTGGCGCTCGCGCTGGTCTTCGTGGCCGCGGCGGGCGGGGCGCAGTCGGCTAAGGGAGAGGGTCCGGAGGCAGGTGGCGCGCGGGTCGCGGCAGAGCGCTTCCTCGACAACCTGGTCGGCGAGTGGCAGATCTCCCGGAAGATCCGCGGAACGGTGGTCCACAACACTCTCCAGGCCACGTGGGTGCTGCGGCACCGGTTCGTGCAGCTCCACATGCGCGACGTGAAGGAGCCCTCCGAGTATGAGGCTCTCGTTCTCGTCGGGTACGAGGAGAAGACCGAGCGCTTCGTCGCCTACTGGTGCGACAGTTTCGGTCCCGACTACGCCGCGCCGGGTTTCGGCAAGAGGCGGGGGAATGCGATCGAGTTCGTCTTCAACTACGCGGATGGGCCCTTCCACAACACGTTCACGTGGGACCCGAAGGGGTCGAAGTGGACGCTCCTGATGGAGTCCGAGAAGGACGGCGCCCGGGTCGTGTTCGCGGAGGACACGGTTACCCGGAAGTAGGGCGGGCTGCGCCTAGTGCTTGAAGTGGCGCTTGCCCGTGAAGACCATGGAAAGGCCCAGTTCATCCGCGGCCTTCACGACTTCTTCGTCCTTCACTGAGCCGCCGGGCTGGATGATGGCGACCGCACCCGTCTTCGCGATGGCGTCGACGTTGTCGCGGAAGGGGAAGAAGCCGTCGGAGGCCACCACGGCGCCCTTGAGGGGCTGCTGGGCCTTGCTGATCGCGATCTTCACGGAGTCGATGCGGCTCATCTGCCCTGCGCCGATACCGATGGTCTGATCCTTCGTCGCGAAGACGATGGCGTTCGACTTCACGTGCTTGGCCACGTTCCAGGCGAAGCCGAGGGCTTCCCATTCCGCAGGTGTCGGCTTGCGCTTGCTGACGGGGTCGCACGACGCGCGGTCGAACTTCGCCATGTCCCACTCCTGGGCGAGGATGCCGCCCATGACGCGCTTCTGGTCGAAGCCGGTGACGCGATGGATCGACGTCACGTCCATGTCGAGAACGCGCAGGTTCTTCTTCGCGGAGAGGATGCCCTTCGCCTCCGCGCTGAAGCCGGGGGCGATCACCGCCTCGAAGAAGGAGCCGGTGATCTTCGTGGCGACACCGGCGTCGCACCGGGTGCTGAGCGCGATGATGCCGCCGAAGGCCGAGGTGGGGTCGCAGTCCCACGCGCGCGCGAAGGCTTCTTCGAGAGTGGCGCCGCGGCCGACGCCGCAGGGGTTCGTGTGCTTGATGATCGCGCAGGCCGTGCCATCGACGTCGGTGACCAGACGCCACGCAGAATCAAGATCCAGGATGTTGTTGAAGGAGAGCTCCTTCCCCTGGAGCACGCGGGCCGCGGCCACGGAGTACATGGTGGAGCCCATGTCGGAGTAGAAGGCGGCCCGCTGGTGGGGGTTCTCGCCGTAGCGCAGGTCCTGGATCTTCTCGAAACTCTGGTTCAGGCGATAGGGAAACACGCTGTCGCTCTGGACCTTGGTATAAGCGCCTTCCGCAGCCTCGATCTCGGCCATGTACTGCGAAATCGCGGCTTCATATCGCGCGGTATGGCGAAACGCCTTTTGCGCGAAGAAGAGCCGGGTGGCCCGGTCGACTCCCTCTGGCCGCGCCAGCTGTTCGAGGAGCAAGCCGTAGTCGGAGGCATCCACAACCACGGAAACGGACTGGAAGTTCTTCGCCGCCGCGCGCACCATCGACGGACCGCCGATGTCGATGTTCTCGATGGCCTCGTCGAAGGACGCGCCTTTCGACACCTTGTCCTCGAAGGGATAGAGGTTCACCACCACGACATCGATGGGCGCAAGCCCGGTATTGGCGAGGTCTTGCAGGTGCTCGTCGTTCCGCTTCGCGAGGATGCCTCCGAAGACCTTCGGGTGGAGCGTCTTCACCCGGCCGCCGAGAATCTCCGGGAAACCCGTGACGTCGGCCACGGAGGTCACGGGCACGCCCGCCTCGGCGAGAGCCGTCGCCGTCCCGCCCGTGGAGAGGATCTCGAAGCCCAGCGCCACCAGGCCCTTTCCAAGATCCACGATGCCTTCCTTGCGGAAGACCGAGATGAGGGCGCGCTTGCTGGTTGTGCTCATGGAATCAATTTTCCTCGTTCTTCAGTCCAAACGGGCGGGGCTTGACGATCTGGGGAGGCTTCTGCCGCGTCATGTCGCCTCCGGCGGCGCGCCAGATCGCGATCCAGGTCGCGGCCACCGCACTCACCGAACGCGAGTAGGCGGTGGAAGACACCGCGAAGACCGGGCTCCGGAAGTCGATTTCGGCGGCCGCGGTCACCCGGCCGTCCTCCTGGGCCTCCTCACGGAGGCGGGCGGCCTGGGCCGGAGTCTTCGCGATCACGGTGTCGAGGAAGCCGGGGAGCGCCTCCACCCTGAGCCGCATCGACTCGGGCTCTACCAGCACCACGGGAATCTTGTCGAGGTTCGCGGTGGTGAAAAGATAGAACTCGCGGCGGATCGCCTTTGCCTTCGCGTCGGCGCCGATGCCGAGGCCGACGCTCGGATCGGCGAGGTCGACGGCGAGGCGGTAGGTGGCCCCAAGCGCGATCAGCGCGGCGCGGAAGTCCTGCCCGCGAAGCGCCTTCACCCGCTCGGCGAACTCGAGGGCCAGCGCCTCCTTCGTGGGAGCGCCGAGTTTCCCCTTCGGCAGATCGGCATAGACGAGGGAGAGAGCGGGCATCGTCGAGACCCGGGCATCGGCGAAGATCTCCTTCTCGTGCGCGAGGAAGACCTCGGCGAGCGACTTCGGCACGATCTTGAGCGCGTCCTTCGCGATGCGCTGGGACAGATCGGCCGGCCAGGCTTCGGCGCGATGGCCGAGAAGAACGAGCGCGAGAAGCGCGAGGGCGGGCGGGAAGCGTCGGATCAAGCGATCAATCGATCCGCACGGGCTTCGCCTTGAGCGCCACTTTTCCATCCTGGAGGGCCACCCGGAAATCCACGGCCACCGCGTCCTTCTCCTCGAGAAGTCGGGTGCGCTGCTGAGTGATGAGCTTTCGGAAGGACTCGAATTTCACCTCGGACTCCCCCACCGAAGCGCGCGCCGCCCGGAACTGCTCGTAGAGCGCCCTGACTCCCTGTTCGTCGTCGCGCAGCGTCGAGAGACGGACCTCCGCCCGAACCGGGTTGCTCGAGTCCGCGGGCCTCGCGGACGGCGCGGCGGAAGGTTCTGCAAGCGCGGCGGGGGTTTCGGCGGCGGCCTCGCGAACGTGCTTGAGCTGGACGGAGGTGAGCGGCCGGCCCTCCTCGATGGCACGAAGTCTCCGGTTCCAGAGGTCGGAGAGGGTGTTGTACTTGGCGGTGAGGGACTGGAACCGGAATCGTTCGATGTTGTTCCGGATCTCGACGCCCACGTAGCGGCGGACCAGCCGGTCGAGCCGCTGCTTCGCTTCGAACGGGGCCTTGCGCTCCTGGCCCGAGAAGAAGCGGTCCCACTCCTTCTGGAGCTTGAAGATCCCCTCGTCGATCTTCTGGAGGTCTTCTTCGAGCGCGCTCATCGGCCCGCCCTCGGCCAGGATCGCGGGACCAG
>JAIBCN010000114.1 GCA_019694155.1 Vicinamibacteria bacterium
CTGCGCGACCCGAAGGGCTTCTTCGCGAACATGGCGGGCGACCCCGACGTGATCCAGGGTCTGGCCCGAACCTTCGACCACGGCCTCGCCGTGGTGGAGAGCGCGGCCCGGGCGGGCGTCCCGATCCTCGCGGGGAGCGATGCCGGCAATCCCGCCACGTTCCACGGACCGTCCCTGATTCACGAGCTCGAGCTTCTGGCCCGCGCGAAGGTTCCTCTCCAGGAGGTCCTGCTTTCGGCGACGAGCCGCCCGGCGAACCGGCTGGGGCAGCGGACGCTCGGACGGATCGAGAAGGGCTCGGTGGCGGACCTCGTGATCCTCGGCGCGGACCCGCTCGCCGACGTGACCGCGTATCGAGAGGTCAAAGGCGTCTATCTCGGGGGCCGAAGGCTCGATCTCGATCATCTCTTCGATACGCCCGCCGGACCGTGGCAACCAGGCCGCTGACCCGCGCGGCGCCGCTCCTATACTGATCGCCATGGGACTCCTGCCGAAGGATCGGGACCAGCGGAACCTGGGATGGACTCCGTACGCGTGGCTCATCTACTCGCTGCCGTTCCTGATGACCACGTTCGAGTCGCTCGACGTGTCTCCGAAGCGTTTCGCGGCGAACCTCGCCGCCTATGCCGTGTTCCTTGTCCTCTATTTCCTCGGGTACTGGGTCTGCGGTCGGACGCTCGTGGCCGTGATCGCGGCCATGACTCTGCTTGGGTTCCTCACCACTCCTTTCAACCCTTTCGGCACAAGCCTCTTCATCTACGCGGCGGCGATGGTGGCATTCATCGACCCGCATCGCCCTCGCCTCTCTCACCTCGGGATCTATCTCCTGGTGGTGGCGGCCTACGGTTTGCTCACGGATCAGAGAATCTGGTTCTACCTCCCCGCCACCGTGTTCGCGGGACTGGTGGGCGGAGTCAATATCCACTATTCCCAGGTGTGGGCCTCGAACGCCCGGCTGCGCATGGCCCACAGCGAGATCGAACACCTGGCCAAGGTCGCGGAGCGCGAGCGGATCGCCCGGGATCTGCACGATGTCCTCGGGCATACCCTCTCCGTGATCGCTCTCAAGTCCGAACTCGCGGGCAAGCTCCTCGATCGGGACCCCGCCCGGGCGGCCCAGGAGATCCGCGAGGTGAACGACGTGGCTCGCGACGCTCTGGCCCAGGTGCGCAGCGCGGTCAGCGGCTACCGCGCCGCCGGCCTCTCCGCTGAGTTCGAAGCGATGCGCAAGGCCTTCGATACCGCGGGGGTTCAGCTGAGCGTGGATGCGGAGCCCTTGAAACTGCCGGCCGCCCACGAAGACGCGCTCGCCATGGCTCTGCGCGAGGCATCCACCAACGTGCTTCGTCACGCGCAGGCCAGGACATGCCGGGTGCGCCTCGTCCATCGGAACAACGTCGCGCTCCTGGAGATCGTCGATGACGGCCGCGGCGGCGACGGACGCGAGGGCAACGGCCTTCTCGGCATGCGCGAACGGATCGCCGCGCTTGGAGGCAGCCTCGTGCGCGATGGCCGGTCGGGCATGCGCCTCGAGATCACCCTTCCCTTGGCCCCCGAGGCCGCGTAGGTCCTCGCGTGCCGATTCGCGTGCTCGTCGCCGAAGACCAGGGCATGGTCCTCGGGGCTCTCGCGGCCCTGCTGGAGATCGAGAGGGACATCTCGGTGGTGGGAAGGGCGAGGGACGGCCGCGAGGCTCTCGATCTTTGCTTCAAGCTGATGCCCGACGTTCTGGTCACGGACATCGAGATGCCTGGGGCCACCGGTCTCGAGGTCGCGGCGCAGGTCAAGAAGGCTCTTCCGGGGACCCACATCCTGATCCTCACCACCTTCGCGCGGGCGGGATATCTCCGCCGGGCTCTGGACGCGGGCGCCTCCGGCTATCTCCTCAAGGACGCCCCGGCCGAAAAACTCGCCGACGCGGTGCGGCGTGTTCACGGGGGACTAAGAGTCATCGATCCGGAACTCGCGCAGGAGGCGTGGAGCGATCCCGACCCTCTGTCGGACCGGGAGCGCCAGGTGCTGAGGAGCGCCGAAGAGGGCCAGACGAGCGCCGACATCGCGGCGAACCTCGGCCTTTCCGAAGGCACCGTTCGCAACTATCTCTCGGAAGCCATCAGCAAGCTCGGCGTCGCCAATCGGATCGAAGCGGCGCGTCTGGCTCGTCAAAAAGGCTGGCTCTGATCGAGGCGTGGCGGAGCCTCTGGTGTGAGGTGCGGGACCCACCCCCGTGTTACCCTTTCGGGGAATGGTTCTCGCTCGCGCCCTTAGAGTTTTGAGCCTGGCCGCAGCGACCACCGCTCTCGCCCAGGAGCCGACGCCGACTCCCTCCCCGAGCCCTTCTCCAACACCCACTTCCGCTCAGCCGACCGGCAGCCCCGCGACCGAGCCAAAGCCCTCAATCGACGGGGCTTCCGCGCCTGGCGGCACGCCCAACGCGTCGCCTGTTGCCACACCTTCCCCGACACCTCTTCCCGCCGCGGTCACCGAAGAACCTCCCCCGGGCCCCGATGAACTCCGGATCCGGGCCAACCGCCAGGAAGGCGGTCAGGGCAGGATCCACTACGAGGGTTTCGTCGACCTGCGCTTCGGGCAGATACGGATCCAGGCCGACACTCTCGACATGGTCGACGAGCCCCGGCCCGACGGCAGCTCAGCGCAGAAGGTCGAAGCGAAGGGAAACGTGGTGTTCATGAGCGGCCAGGAGCGGATCGCCGGCGAATCGCTGCGCCTCGATCTCGACTCCGGCAAGGGAATGTTCACCCGGGCGAGCGGATACCTCCAGCCGGATGTCCTCTTCGAAGCCGAGAGCATCGAGCGGGTCGACGCCGACACCTACAGGCTCAAGGGCGCCTCCTTTACCGCGTGCACGCAGCCGAACCCGAGGTGGATGTTCAAGGCGAAGAGCGCCACCGTGGACATCGACAAGAGGATCAAGGCGACCCTCGTCGGGCTGCGCATCAAGGGCGTGCCGACGCCGCTCGTCATTCCCTACTTCCAGTTCCCCATCAACCCGGACCAGCGTTCGACCGGCATCCTCATGCCGCGCTACGGCAACAGCACGGGCGCGAACGCCAAGGGCCGGGAAATCGGCCTGGGCTTCTTCTGGGCCATGGGGCGCAGCATGGATCAGACCTTCTACTACGACTGGTTCACGCAGTACGGCACGGGCCTCGGCCATGAGTTCCGCTATATCCGGAGTTCGGCCTCGCGCGGCAATTTCCGCTCGTACTTCACGCGCCAGACCGGGGTCAACAAGTGGGAATACGACCTCGACTGGTCCGCATCGCAGGCGCTTCCTCACCGCTTCAAGGCGACCCTCACCACGAACCTCTACTCGAGCATCAGCTCCCGTCAGACCCTGCAGGATTCTCTCGACTACTCCTCGACTCGAACGAGGCGGGCTGCCCTGGGACTGCAGGGTCCGCTCGGACCGGCCTACCTCAGGGTCGACGCCGACGCGAACGATGTCTTCTTTTACGACGACTCGGTGCAGCGCCGGCGGCATCTGCCCCGGGTGGGGATCAGCCAGTCGCCCACCAAGATCGGACGGACAGGCCTCTCGTACAGCTACGACGTCACCGCCGAGAAGCTGGCCCAGGGCGACGCTCCCGCCGGCGAGAGCGTGGTGATGCAGCAGTACTCGCGATTCGACGCGGCGCCTCAGCTCACGCGCTCCTTCTCCCTTCCCTTCCTGCAGATATCTCCCAGGGCGCTCGTGCGCTTCACCCGCTACGGCGCCACCTACGACGATGATGGCGAGCTGCAGGGGCCGCCCATCTCGCGGCGCTTCTTCGAAGGGTCCATCGAAGCACGCGGGCCCAAGCTCTTCAAGATCTTCCGTCTGCCCGGGGACTTCTACTCGGACAAATTCAAGCACACGATCGAGCCGGAGTTTCTCTACACCTACCGCTCGAAAGTGGAGGCCTTCGATTCGATCCCGAGCTTCGACTACAACGACCAGTACGTGGGCACGAACCAGGTGCTCTATGGACTCACCAACCGCATCTACGCGAAGCGCATGGGACCCGCGGGCAAACCGGTCACCCACGAGGTGCTGAACTGGCGGCTCTCCCAGACCTACTACGTGGACATCAGCCAGAAGCAGAACCAGTACGACCCGAACTACTACTCCGCCACCTTCGCCCGCGGCCCGAACGGCGAGCCCTCGCACCACTCGCCGGTCCAGTCGAACCTCACCATCCGGCCCACCCTGACGTCGCAGATGTCGTTCGGCGCCGAGTACAACCCGAACTTCAAGCAGTTCACGAGCATCTCCTTGAGCGGGCGCATCAACCAGCCGCGGGTGACCCTTCAGGGCAACTGGTCGCGAGTGGTGAACACCACCGAGATCGCGGCCGACCGCAAGCCCTTCGTGAACACCATCCGGGGATCGGGACGGATCATCCTCTGGCCGGAGCGCCTGACCGTCGAAGGATCGGCCACCTACGACGCGCTGCAAAAGACGCTGCTCCAGACCACCACGCGGGTTCGCTACGGCATCCAGTGCTGCGGTTTCGCGGTGGAGCGGGTGAACTACAACACGCGGTACCGGCAGGAGAACAAGCTCACCTTCCAGATCGAGCTCGCGGGCATCGGCTCCATCGGCAGCTTCCTCGGCGACAATCCCGCCACCCAGAACAATGCCGGCCGAAAGTAAGCGCTCGCGGATCCTCGTCACCGGCGCCGCCGGCTTTGTGGCCTCGCACCTGGGCGAGATCTGCGCGAGACGCTCCGACCTCGAACTCGTCGGCCTGCAGCGCCCCACGAGCGTCACCCGCATCCTGCCCGAAGGCTTCGTGGCCGGTGTCGAGGCCGACCTGCTCGACCAGGACGGCCTCAAAGAAGCGGTGAGAGAGGCGAGGCCGGACGCCATCATCCACCTCGCCGGGCAGAGCAGCGTCCACGAGTCGTACCGCAACCCGGGGGGAACGCTTCTCGCGAATGTCCTCGGAACCCAGCATCTTCTCTTCGCCGCGGAGAAAGCCCAGGTCCGCCGGGTGCTGGTCGTGGGCTCGGCCGACGAGTACGGCGACATCAGGCCGGAAGATGTGCCTCTCCGCGAGGATCGCGCCCTCGCCCCTCTCTCGCCCTACGCGGTGAGCCGGGTCGCGCAGGGAGCCTTGTGCTCTGAATTCGCCCGCCGGAAGACGGTGGAGATCGTGCGCACACGGACGTTCCCGCACACCGGCAAACGCCGGGGCGCCGTCTTCGCGGAGAGCTCCTTCGCGCGGCAGATCGCGGAAATCGAACTGGAGCGGGCGACCCCGGTCATTCAAGTGGGCAACCTCGATGCCGTGCGCGACTTCTCGGATGTGCGCGAGGTGGTTGAGGCTTACCTGCTCCTTCTCGAACGGGGCGAGAGCGGCGCCGTCTACAACGTCTGCTCGGGCAAGGGTGTCGCCATGCGCGAGATCCTTTCGGCGCTCGTGGCCCTCTCGAGCGTGAAGGTGGACATCCATGTCGATCCGGCGCGCCTCCGGCCCTCGGATCTCCCCGTCCTGATCGGCGACCCCTCGCGGCTTCGGGCGGCGACGGGTTTCGCGCCTTCAGGCAATCTCGATCGGGCTCTTGCCGATCTGCTCGCCGACTGGCGAGCCGCGGTCGAGCGCGGCCAGAAAATGGAAGCGCGGCACTCGTGAAGGTCCTCGTCACCGGAGGCGCCGGCTTCCTGGGCGGCCGCATCGTAAGGGCCCTGCTCGCGCATGGCCATGATGTCGTCCTCGTGGTTCGCGGGGGGCGCAGAGCAGGACTTCCCGAGGAGGCGTCGATCGTAGATGGCGACATCCGCGATGCGGACCTCTTCCTGAAAGCGGCCGAGGGCTGCGGCGCCATCATCCACACGGCGGCCATGGTGAAGATCTGGAGCCCGCGCCTCCAGGACTTCGACGACATCAACATCGGCGGCCTCCGGAACGCGATCGCAGCCGCGCGGGCGCGCGGGATCCGTCTCGTCTACACGTCCTCCTTCTTCGCGGTCGGTCCGACGGGCGTATCGCCGGCTGACGAATCCCAGACCCATCCAGGCGACTACGGGAACGACTACGAGCGCACCAAAGCCCTCGCCGACGAAGTGGCGCGAGGCTACGCGCGTGAGGGCGGGGACATCGTGATCCTGTACCCGGGGGTCGTCTACGGCCCCGGCGAACTCACCGACGGCAACCTCGTGGCGAAGCTCCTGGCCGACCAGATGAACGGCGTGCTGCCCGGCATCGTGGGACCCGGAGACCGACTGTGGAGCTACGCGTTCGTGGACGACGTGGCCGAGGCCCACGTGGCGGCGCTCGAAAAGGCGGCGAAAGGTGAGCGCTATCTCCTGGCCGGCGCGAACGCGACCTTGAACGAGGTCTTCGCCATCGCCTCGAAGCGCGCGGGCCGCAACCTCTCTCCCCGCCGTCTGCCCTTCGGCCTCGCGCGGCTCGTGGGCCGCGCCATGTGGACCTGGGCGGACATCACGGGCAAGATGCCCGACCTCACCCATCAGGCGGTGGGCATCTTCGAAAAGAACTGGGCGTATCGAAGCGACAAGGCGGTTCGAGATCTCGGCTACCAGGTGCGCCCGCTCGAGGAGGGCATCCGCACCACCGTCGACTGGCTTCTCGAGGAGGGTCACGCGCAGTGAGCCGGAAAGGCAGACACCCCGCGAGGGAAAAGCACACGGTGCCCGCGCCCCCTCTTTCGCCGGGCATCGACGCCGGTGAAGTGAAGCGGAAGGTCACCCATATCGGTGTGGGCTGCTTCGCCCTCGCCCTGCGCTTCCTCACTCCGGCCCAGGCCGCCCTGTGCGCGATCGCGGCCTTTGTCTTCAACTGGCAGATCCTGCCCCGCATCGGCGGCAAGTCGATGTGGAGATCGGAAGAGATCGCGAAGGGCCGGGCCCGCGGCATCCTGATCTATCCCCTCTCCGTCCTCGGGCTCATCCTGGTCTTCCACGACCGGCTCTGGATGGCCGCCGCCATATGGGGCCTGCTCGCGCTCGGCGACGGCATGGCCTCCATCATCGGCCAGGCTCTCCGCGGGCCAAGCCTTCCCTGGAACGACTCGAAGGGATGGCTCGGCTTCATCGCCTTCGTTCTCTTCGGAACCCTGGCCGCTTTCGGCCTCGCGGTCTGGACGAAGCCCGACCTGGACCCCGCGCGGGCTTTCGGCGTGGCGCTCGCCCTCTCCTTCCTGACCGCTCTCGTCGAATCGATGGACACCACCCTCGACGACAATCTCACCGTTCCCGCCGCAGGCGCGATCCTTCTCCCTCTCCTTTTCGCCCTTGGCGCTCCAGGCCCCAATGCGATGGGCATCGAGGTACGGATCGCGCAGGGGCTCATCGTGAACGCCCTCTTCGCCTGGCTCGCCCTGCGGTCGAAATCGATCGACACCATGGGCGCCTTGTCCGCGGTTCTCATCGGAACCGTGATCACGGCTTCG
The DNA here is from genome assembly GCA_019694155.1 of Vicinamibacteria bacterium. Classification (GTDB taxonomy): domain Bacteria; phylum Acidobacteriota; class Vicinamibacteria; order Fen-336; family JAGNNV01; genus JAGNNV01. The sequence goes on from JAIBCN010000114.1 coordinate 7,420, forward strand.
TTCGGCCTTCAGGGTTTCGCTCTCATGGCGGGCTTCTTCCTCGTCGGATCCACGGTGACCAAGCTCGGGTACGCGAGAAAGGCGGCCCTCGGCATCGCTCAGGAGAAGGGCGGGGCCCGGGGGTGGCGGAACGCGTTCGCGAACGGGGGCATTCCCGCGCTGCTCGCGCTCTTCGGCCTTCTCTCGCAGGAGCCGGCGCACACCGCCTATCTCATCGCCTACGCCGCCGCGGTGGCGACCGCGGCCGCCGACACGTGTTCATCGGAGATCGGAAAGGCGTACGGCAAACGCACCTTCCTCATCACCACATTCCGGCCGGTGCCGGCCGGAACCGAGGGCGCCGTGAGCGTCGAGGGGACGCTCGGCGGCCTCTTCGGCTCGGCCTTCATCGCCTCGCTCGGCGTCCTCACCGGACTCTTCCATGCGGAAGGGGCGCTCGTGGTGACTCTCGCCGGCTTCCTGGGCGCGCTCGCGGAGAGCGTCATCGGCACGGTGGCGGAGAAGCGCGGCTGGCTCGAGAACCACGGTCTCAACGCGCTGAACACCGCCATCGGCGCGGCCATCGCAACCGGGATCGGCCTCCTGCTCCGCTAAAGTCGCCCCGGAACCTCCCCCTTGAAAAAGCTCAAGCTCTACTCCGAACTCGCCCGGCCCTTCACTCTCCTGCCCCCCGCCCTCGGCGTCATCTCCGGCGCGGTGAGCGCGTGGGGCGCGCATCAGACCAAGGTGCCGGTGACCTGGGCGCTCGTCTACCCGATCCTTCTCGGAACCGCCATGGCCGCGGTCCTGAACGCGGCCAACAACGCGATCAACCAGATCTACGACCTCGACATCGACAAGGTGAACAAGCCGTCGCGGCCGCTGCCCTCCGGCCGGATGTCGCTCAGCGAGGCGTGGACCTTCACCATCATCACTTTCGTGATCGCGAACATCCTGGCCTTCCTGGTCACGCCGGTAGGCGCCCACGAGTGCTTCTGGATCGTGCTCTTCACCACCTTCATGTGCTGGATCTACTCGGCCCCTCCCCTGTGGACGAAGCGGCGCGGCATCTGGGCCAACATCACCATCGCGATCCCTCGCGGCATCCTCCTCAAGGTGGCGGGCTGGTCCACGGTGAAGACGGTCATGGATGCCGAGCCCTGGTACATCGGCACGATCTTCGGCCTCTTCCTCCTCGGCGCCGCCTCCACCAAGGACTTCGCGGACATCGAAGGCGACCGCGCGGGCGGCTGCCACACACTCCCCATCGACTACGGCGTGAAGATGGCCACCTGGATCATGGCGCCCTTCTTCGTGATCCCGTTCATCCTGATCCCGGTGGGCGTGTACGCGGGGATCCTGACCGGCAATGCCCTGCTGCTGAACCTTCTCGGCAGCGTCCTCATCGTCTACGGCTGCTACACGGTCTGGCTGCTGGTGCGCAATCCCGACGAACTCGCGACCACCGAGAACCATCCGTCATGGACGCACATGTACCAGATGATGATGCTCGCCCAGATCGGGTTCGCGCTCGCGTACGTCTTCTAGCCGGCTCGCCGCTACCAGACTCGTGCAGCGTGCGGGCCGGGTAGTGGCCCGAGGGAGTTGCTTCGTCCCCCAAGGGGAGGCTTCGCGCTAGAGGGGTACCAACGGAATGGCTCTTGCTGAGGAATCCGTTCAAGAACGCCCTATCCCAGGGATTCTTCGAAGAAGCCGGCGCTCGGGGCCCAAGCCTCCTCTGACAAGAACGGCGAAGCGGCAGCTCCGCTCCAATCAGTGAAGACGAACTGCGCCCCACGGAAATGAGGGAACGTCCGGGTGCTCTGGCCGGAGCGGGACCTCTCTTCCCAGCTTGCGGCGCCCGCCCCGCAGTCTTCTCCGAACTAGACAACCCACCTAGTTCCGTCAGCCCGGTCGTACAATTCGGATACAGACCGTGCAGACACAGAACTTTCCGCCGCACGCATGCCAGGAGGCCACCCCGACTAGGTCGCCGGCTGGGTTGGTTTCTCGTTCTTCGGCAGAACTGTCCATACGGTGTTGGGCGGGCCCGGGGACTGAAGCAGCGGCGAACAAACGGTCATGATTTCTGGAGAGCATCCGTTCGACAGATTGCGCTTTGACGTCCTTTGGGAAACCTCCGCCTACTTCCACATCTTTGACAGCGAGCGGCGTCTCAGCGTGCGGGCGGAAGAGTCGGGTCCCGAGCCATGGCAGCGCAGGGCGTTCGACGCGTTCGTCGCGAACGAGCGGGCGCTAAAGCCGCGAGTCTTCGAGGCCCTGCTCGAGTACTACCAATCCATCGTCGATGAATATCGCGCCATGTTCTCGCCGGACTCGCTGCACCTTGCTCCTCTCATCTCGAGGGTGGAGGATCTGCGCGCGGTGCTGACGCCGGAGGCGGTATACATCGACGATCTTGAGGACAAGCGCCCAGGCATTGGCCTTCTTTTCGACTGTACTTGGGACGACAGTCATGGCGTGGGGGTCCGCGTTCTCGGCGACTCAGTGCTTGAGGTCGGGCCTCAGGATATCTGCCTATGACTCCGGTTCGTGCAACACCATTCTCGCAAGGGCCGCCCAACAAGGGCTTGCAACTGACAAGGGCCGCGAGGTGTGCCCCCTTCGCCTTCCGCCTATGGGGGCAGTCGTTGAGGGCGGCCCTTGCAGCTGAAGCCCGGTGTTCGACGGACCAAGAGGAGGGCGACAGTAGTGGCTTTTGAATCAATCGCAATCGGCGCATTGGTAGGGCTTCTCATGGGCATGGCCGCTGAGCGCTTCAGGGCCTCGATGTGGGAGCGGCAGGAAGCCTACAAATACAAGCGAGAGATTTACGAGAAGTTGCTGAAGGCTCTCGCAGACTACCGCTTCGCAAATACCGTGTTGATTCGCGGCCGAGAGGACTTGGGTGAACAGCTGGCCATTGAGCGTGTCGGCGTGGAGCGCCGCGCGATGGATGAGCTTACTCGGCTCACCCCGGTAGCCCGCACGATACTCAGCGAGAAAGCCCTGAATGCAATTCACGAGATGTACCAAGTGGGCCATCAAGCGTCCCAGACAGGAGACGGGCGGGCCTTCCGAGAGACGGTCTCAGATCTTCTCAAACGAACCGAAGACTTAGTCGTCGAAGCGGCACGCAAGGATTTGCGGCTCTAGCCCATGAATCCGCGGCCGTCGAACAATGCAATGAACCTGACGAGGTCGTTGCAGACGGACTGTCGCCCTCGCAGGTTGTTGCAGTGTTAGCCAGTCCAGAGTGGAGCGACGAGACCGGGTGGCGGGCCTTGTTGAATTGGCACGATGTCTTGTTGCTCTACAAGACCTCTCTGGCATCAGCGGCCTTGGCCAGCCTGCTGGCGCTAGCACTCCCTCCGTCAAGAAGGACGAAATCTGTCAAGGGGCCGCTTTGGGCCAGACTTTGGTCAGCATCGCTTGCCGTCTGGGTCGGTCAGTCTCTCTGGGCTGTGGTGCACACCTTCGAAGGAATCACCCTCACCGAAAGCGCCAGGGCATCGCAGTTCGTACTCGCGCGACTGGCAATTTCCATGGTTGTCGGGACCTTTGTAGTAGCAGTCAGCCTGGGTTGCGCCGGTCGCTGCGGGCAGGTGGCTTCGTGGCCAAGGGCCATTGGCCTTGTTGCGGTCGCGTGGGCAGTAGTCATCGCACTTGGAATGTGGTGCGCTTTCAACGCGTATCGTTGGGAGACCAGAATGAGAAGCACCGGGCTGGCTAACAAGGGCATGCACCAGACGGGGCGCGGAGGTGTGACCATCCGTTCGCCGAGGCCAGTCGTTGAGGCGCGCCCCGCAGGTGATGCCCGGTGTTAGGCAGGCCTTGGTGTGTCCATGACTGATGAAGTCCGAATCAGAGGTGTTCACTATTTGCAGGTGAAGCCGGGGGCGGTCTCAAGTGAAGGACGCAACACTTCGGTCATGATCTCCGCTCTTTACAGAGGGAGAATCCGATGGAGCGGGAGTGGACGGGCAATGCGAGGCGACTGAGTCATGCGGACCAGGCGGAGATCGAGCGGCTGA
>JAIBCN010000100.1 GCA_019694155.1 Vicinamibacteria bacterium
TGCACGAGGTGTGCCAGAAGCGGCCTTTGCCCGACACCGTCCCCCCGACCGAGAAGCGCCCGCCGGCGCCCGGTCGCGAGTACTGCGCGCCCGCCTGATAGCTGTAGGGAGGAGCCATCTTCAGTTCGAGTTTGCGCGAACCGGTGTTCAGGTTGCCGCAAAGGGCGGCCTGGTTGAAGGTGACGGTGTCGTACCCGGTTGACAGGAGCGAAAGCTGGGCAAAGAACTCGAGGCCGTCGGCAGGGACGACACGAGCCTCGAACTCCGCTCCCCGGGTGTGAACGTCACCAAGCGTCGTCCGATAGAAATTGCCGTTCGGGTCGGTGCCCGTACCCTGCAAGTCCTTCCACTTGTTGTAGAAGACGGCGGCGTTCAGGCGGGCTTTCCCCTTCGCGAGGTCGGTCTTGGCTCCGATCTCGACGGTGTCGATCGTCTCGGGGTTGATGGGAGCCAGAGGGAGTATGGCCGCTGCGGTGTTGGAACGGCCGTCGAAGGCGCCGGACTTGAAGCCGCGACTGTAGCTGATGTACCCCATGGAGGTGGGGTTGAAGGCGTAGTCCGCGGCCAGACGGGGGGTGAAGGCGGACCAGCCCTTGGCCCGGGACTTCTGCACGGGTGTCGAGGTGAAGCCCGCGGGGTCGGAGGCGTTGCAGGCACGGGCTCCGCCGCCCGGCGCGATGACGCCCTGGGCGTTCGCGCAGGCCACCAGTTGAGAGCCGCTTGGCAGGAAGACGCGCGTGAAGAAGTCCTTGTCGTCGTGAGTCAGGCGCGCGCCCGCCGTGAGGCTCAGGCGTCCGCTGGCCGTGTACGTGGCGCTCCCGTACCCGGCGTAGCTGTCCGTATTGCCGTCGACCAGCCAGAAGTTGTTTCGGCCGAGGTTGTTCAGAATGAGGTTCTCGGTCTTCTGGTCGTTGTGCTCCCGGAAGTAGTAGACGCCGCCCGAGTACCGGAGGCGGTCGCGGGCCCCCGTGATCTGTAGCTCCTGCGAGAACTGATCCTGGTTCTGAAGCTGGTAGAGATGGAACTCGGGTGTTCCCGTTCCGAGGAAGTTGTTGGTGCGCCCGTCAGCGTCGAGCAGGAGCTCATTGAACATTTTCCGATAGGCGGTCACCGACTTCAGTGTGACGTGATCGTTGAGGGCATAGGTGAGGGTCGCCGAATAGCCATCCTGGCGGATGTCGTTGATCGGGTTCAGAAGGTCGGACTGGAGGGTGTGGATGTTCCGATCTCCGTCGAGCTGCTGGTAGATGTCGGTCTTGCCCACGCCAAAGCCGCTCGCGAGAGGAGCGTAGGGCGGCGCCGTCGAAAGAAACGGCGGCTGCATCACGAAGCCCACCGCGTACCCGGGCGTCGACCCTTCGCGCGTGATGTCGGCGCTGAGCACCGCGTTGAAGCGCGTGCTGGGCAGCAGGCGCACCGCGAGCCGCCCGGCTTTCACATCCTGGTCGTTCACCTTCGCCTGGTTGATGGTGTTGGTGTCGTACCCGTCGTGCTTCTTTATCAGGCCCGAAATGAGGGCGCCGGCCTTCTCGCCGATCGGTATGTTGACCGAGCCGCGGGCGTCGGTTCGCTGGTAGGAGCCGAAGGCGCCTTCCGCGTTGGCGCGGAACTTGTTGCCCGGCTGCTTGGTGACGAGCCGCAGCGCTCCGGCGCTCGTGTTCCGTCCGTAGAGAGTTCCCTGGGGCCCGCGGAGGACTTCCAGCCGCTCGAGCTCATAGAGGTCGAACTGGGCGCCGGTCTGGCGGGGAATGTAGATGTCGTCGATGTAGATTCCCACCGGCGTGTCGGAGGTGAAGAACGACTCGTCCTCCCCGACGCCGCGGATGGCCGCGCGGGAACCGGACGAGGTGCCTGTGTTCTTCTCCATCCAGAGATTCGGGGTGCCGTAGGAAGCCTGTTGCAGGTTCGTGACCTGCTTGATCTCGATCTGACGGTTATCGAAGGCCGTCACCGCCACGGGGACCTTCTGGAGACTCTCTTCGACGCGCTGCGCCGTCACCGTGACCGACTCGAGAGCCACCACATACGACTCGAACGGTGTCGGCGCCGTCGGGTTGAAGATGATCCGAACCTGGCCCGATTCCGGGATGGTGACTTCGCCGGTCACCGTTTTCGTCCCTATCGTGACGGAGATCTTGTGCGCGCCCGAAGACTTTGGGGCGAGGGCCGCATCCCCGGTGGTGGTTGTCTGGGTCAGAGTGGAACCGTCCGGGCCGGTGAGAGTGATGGTGGCTGCGCCGGTGGCGATGATGGAGACGAACGCAGTCCCCGCGGCCCCCGCAGCGGTGGCCAGGGCCAGGAGCGTGATGGCGGCGACGGCGGCGGCCCGCCTGCTGATGAGAGTCATGGGTTTCCTCCTGCAGTCGGTAGAGCGGTGCGTGGACTTGGGCATGGAAATAGCGGCGGCTGCCCGATTGTATTAAGAATAGTACAAGATTGGCCGGAGTCCGGGCGGACCGGCCGTCCGAGTTATCTTCTGACCCATGAAGAAACTCCTCGGCGCCCTCGGTGTGTCCCTGTTCGCGACGATGCCCGTGCACGCCGGCCCCCCGCACCCTGACGTGCAGCGTGCGGCCAGCTGGCTCGTGGGGATCTTCGACAACCATGCTCAGGCGGCGGCCGACATCGCAGGGAACACCGCCTACCAACACGACGCGGCGGTGATGGTCGGGCGTGCGATTCAGGACCCGATCGAGTTCCAGGATGGGCTGTACCTGTACGTCGAGAGCCGCCGGGACGGCGAGCCCCGGCCTTTCTGGCAGCGCGTCTATCGGCTCAGGAAGAACGGCGGGCAGATCCGGATCGAAGTGTTCAGGATCAACGGGGAGGTCCTCGGACCCCTGGGGCTCGATCCACAGATGCTTAACAGTCTCAGCCCCGGCGATCTCACCAAAGAGGAGGGCTGCGACGTTCTGCTCGAAATCAGGAAGGATGAATTCGTGGGCTCGACGGCGCTCCGTTCCTGCCGCTCCGACTACAAAGGCTCCGCGTACGTCTTCTCCACCATGAGGATCACCAGGGATCTGGTGGTCACTCTTGATCGGGGTTACGACGACAAGGGCATTCAGACCTTCGGGCCGAGCGACGGCCGCGGCTACGAGTTCCGACGCAGCGGCAAGTAGCCCTCAGTCTCGCGAAGCGTCCGTCAGGGTCGCGCCGGACGCGATCATGGCGTCGACCTCGCTCTCGTCATAGCCCGCCTCCAGGAGAACCTCGACGCTGTGCTCGCCCAGCCGCGGTGGGTGCCGTCGGATGTCGCCGGGCGTCTCCGAGAATGTCACGGGCACGCCGGGCAGCCGCAGCTTCCCCTCGGTGGGATGGTCCATCTCCTTCCAGAAACCGGTCGCTACAAGATGCTCGTCGGTGATCAGGTCCTCCAGCGAGTTCACGATCATCACGGGGACGTTGGTCTTTCCGAGGATCGCGAACCACTCCGCCGTGGTCTTTCCGGCCACGATCGTCCCCGTCTCCGAGTAGACGGCATCGATGTTCTTCAGGCGCTCTCCCAGGGTCACGAAGCGGGGATCGGTCACGAAGTCCGGACGGCCGGCCGCCTCGCAGAACGTCCTCCAATGATCGTTGAGGTAGGGGAGGATGGCGATGTAGCCATCCTTCGTCCGGTAGGGCCGGCGATGCTTCGAGAGAAGCCTCGTATAGCCCATTTCTCCCCGCGGGGGGTCGAACGCATGACCGAAGAGATGCTCGGCCATCACGTAGGAGATGAGCGTCTCGTACATGGGGACTTCGACCTCCTGGCCCACACCGGTCCGTTCCCGGTGGAATAGCGCGGCCATCACCGCATAGACGACGGCGAGCCCCGTGGTCTTGTCGGCGATGATGGTGGGGAGGTATCGCGGCTCTTCTCCCATCCGGGCGGCCAGCATGGCGATGCCGGAGGCGGACTGGATCGAGTCGTCGTAGGCGGCCCGGTCCGCGTAGGGACCCTGTCGCGAGTAGCCGTAGGTCCCGCAGAAGATGATCTTCGGATTCCTTGCCTTCATCGCCCGGTAGTCGAGCCCCAGGCGCTCCATGGACTTGGGCCGGTAGTTGTGGACCAGGACGTCGGCGGTCTCGGCCAGGGTGAGCAGCGCTTCCTTTCCCGCGGGGTTCTTGAGATCGAGGACAAGGCTCCGCTTGTTGCGATTGCAGGTGAGGTACAAGGCCGCCATGCCCTCGTTCGCGCGCGGGCCGAGCTGCCGGTTGCTGTCGCCGCCCGGCGGTTCGATCTTGATCACGTCCGCGCCCAGATCGCCCAGGATCTGGCAGGCCCAGGGGCCGAGGACGACGCTCGTCAGTTCGAGAATGCGCACGCCATGAAGGGGTCCGGGCATGAGAGGCCTCGAGAGGGAAAGTCCTTTGGGGGAAGAGGGCAAGATGCCGTCCTTCGAAGAATAAAGCACCGCCCGGAACAAGTTGTACTATTCTTAGAACAATGTTCGGGATCGCTTCACGAGCGCCGGGCCGGGAACGTTCGCGTGCCGCACGTCACGAGGGCGATTCCGGGCGCTTCAGTGGCGGCCCGCGAGGAGGCCGCTCATGACCCGCAGGATCATCGACATCGTCGTGAACCTCTGGACTCCCGACCTCACCGCCAACTACACCCCGCGCCTGAACGCGTTCTGGAGCGCCATCAAGATTCTGGGAGAGACGTCGTCCGGGATCGGCCTCGAGGAGCAGATAAGGCGCATGGACGCCGCCGGAATCGAAAAGGGCCTCATGATCGCGACCACGGGCGGCCCGGTCGGTTCGGACATCTTCTTCGAGAAACCGGTGAAGCGGATCGCGGAAGTCATCGCCGCCCATCCCCGGCGGTTCAAGGGGATCGTGGGGTTGAATCCCTCGAGCATCATGCCCTGGATGCGCAAGCTCGAGGAAGCGGTGAAGGAGCACGGCTTCATCGGCGCGCACCTCTATCCGCACTGGTTTGGCGAGGCGCCGGACCACCGAATGTACTACCCCTTCTACGCGAAGTGCGCGGAGCTCGGGATACCCATCCAGATCCAGGTGGGGCACTCGGCCCAGGCCTTCCTTCCCACGGTGGCCCGGCCCATGTCGCTGGACCGCGTGGCCATCGACTTCCCGGATCTGAAGATCATCGGAATTCACATCGGCTACCCATGGACGGAGGAGATGATCTCGGTGGCGTGGAAGCACAAGAATGTCTGGATCGGCTCCGACGCCCACGCTCCCAGGTACTGGGATCCCTCGTTCATCCGCTTCATCAACTCGCGGGGGCAGGACAAGGTCCTCTTCGGCACGGACTGGCCGGTGATCGACTTCGAGCGCTCGATCGTGGAGATCGACGCGCTCGATCTCAAGGAGTCGGCTCGGAAGAAGCTCCTCTGGGAGAACGCCGTCCGCGTCTACAACCTGGAATCCTGGGTTTGATGGCCCTGGCAAGCGCCGAACCACGAGGACGAATCATGAGAGAGGATCGCTGATGCCGCGACCGAACGGTTTCGCCGCCGCGGTTCCGCTCTACTACCAGCTCGCCGGCATCCTGCGCGAGCACATCGTTTCCGGCAAGTACCACGCGGGCGATCGTCTTCCCACCGAAGAGGCGCTCTCGAAGGACTACGACGTCAGCCGTATCACCATACGGCAGGCGCTCGGAGACCTGGAGAAGGAAGGCTTCATCAAGCGCGAGGCGGGCCGCGGCACGTTCGTCGCGGACCGGCGGCGATTTTCGAACACCTTCCGCATGGAGGGATCGCTCGAAGATCTGATTTCGATGGGGCAGTCCACCACGGTCAAGGTTCTGACGCTCGCGACCATCAAGGCTTCGGCCTCCGAGGCGGACTTCCTGCGCGTCAACCTGGGCGACCCCCTGGTGCGCTGCACCCGCCTCCGCCTGCACGGCGGCACGCCGTTCAGCTACATCATCAATCACGTGCCCGGCGACCTGGGTCGCCATCTGAAGGCCGAGGCCTGGAAGAAGGGTTCCATTCTGCGCCAGATCGAGACCGAACTCGGCATTCGCATGGGCGACGCCGACCAGACGATCTCGGCGTCGCTCGCCGACGCGCACCTCGCGCGGCTGCTGAAGACGAACATCGGGGCGCCCCTGCTGTCCGTCGATCGCGTTGTCCGATCGCTGGACGGCCGTCCGGTCGAGCACGTTCACAGCTACTACCGCAGCGACATCTACTCGTTCAAGGCCCACCTCGTCCACAACCCGGTTCCCTCGGAGAACGACGAATCGTGGAGCGTGAGTTCGGCGAAGCGGCGGGTCAAGGGAAGCAGGAATACGGGACGCAGTGGAGGTGCCAAGGAATGAAGTTCGACAGCCTCATCAAGGGCGGCATCGTTGTCCTCCCGGGGCACGGTCCGGTACGCGCGGACCTGGGATGCCGCGCGGGGCGCATCGCGGCGATCGCGGATGACCTCTCGACCGCATCCTCGGACGATGTGGTGGATGCCCGCGGTCTCTATGTGTTTCCCGGCGCGGTGGATTCCCACTTCCACGTCGGGATCTACCGGCCCCACGCCGAAGATGCGCGAAGCGAGTCGCTGTCCGCGGTGTCGGGCGGCGTCACCACGCTGATCAGCTACTTCCGCACCGGACATCACTACCTCAACAAGACCGGACCCTACCGCGAGATCTTCCCGGAAGTCCTCGAACTCTCGAAAGGGAATTTCCACACGGACTACGGCTATCACATCGCGCCCATGACCACGGCCCAGCTCGATGAGATTCCGTGGCTCGTGGAGCAGGGCGTCGCCTCGTTCAAGTACTACATGTTCTACAAGGCCCTGACCCTGTCCGCCGATTCGACGAAGGGCAAGGACTACACGATGGCCGACGAGTACGACCTCGGTCACCTCTACGAGATCATGGTCCGCGTGGCCGAGGCCTCACGAAGGACGGGGCGCCGGATCTCTCTGTCCCTTCATTGCGAGAACCCGGAGATCATCCGGGTGTTCATACAGCGCGTGAAGGCGGCCGGACTGACCGGCCTTCAGGCCTACAGCGAGGGCCGGCCTCCGCTCTCCGAGCGCCTCTCGATTCAGGAAGCCGGGGTTCTCGCGGACGAGACGTCCTGTCCGGTCAACTTCCTGCACCTCTCGTCGAGGAAGGCCATCGAAGCCGGAGTGGACGTTCGGACGCGGCATCCGGAGATGGACATCACGATCGAGACGACCCTTCATCACCTCGCGTTGACCTGGGCCACGGCGGGGGATCTGCGGAGCAAGGTCAATCCTCCGATCCGCACGCAGGACGACCAGGATGCTCTTTGGCGGGCCCTCATGAAGGGTCAGATCGACACCGTGGTTTCGGACCACGCCTGCTGCATGGAGGAGAACAAGAAGGGCGACACCTGGAGCGCGCTCCCGGGATTCGGAGGGACGTCCCTTCTCTACCCGGTACTGCTCAGCGAGGGCGTGCACAAGCGAGGACTTCCCCTCGAACGCGTCGTGGACCTCCTCTCGACCACCCCCGCGCGCCGCTTCGGCCTCTTTCCGAGGAAGGGCGCCATCGCCATCGGCAGCGACGCGGACTTCGCCCTGATCGACCTCGAGAAGGAGCAGGCGGTGACGGTGGAGAACTCCCATTCGGCCCAGGATCACACTCCTTTCGCAGGCAAATCGCTGAAGGGCTGGCCGGTCGCCACCGTGCTGCGCGGACGCCTGGCGTTCAAGGACGGAACGGCGGTGGGGGACAGGCGGGGCGCGTTCGTGGCGCGCCCCGTGTAACGGCCGCGACTCGACAGGACAAACAGAAGGCAGGGACAGTGGTTGATACCAAGGGCGGCGCGCCGCGAGTCTTCTACGGCTGGTACATCGCGTTAGTGGCGATGCTCACCCTGCTGGTTTCGAACGGCATGACCATCACCGGCATGACGATCTTCGACCCCGCCATTCTGCAGGAGTTCGGCTGGAGCCGCGGCGACTTGAAGCTGCGCGACCTCCTGCAGCTGGGGCTGTCGGGTCTGATGGCGCCCTTCATCGGCGGGCTGGCCGATCGCATGAGCGTCAGGAAGCTCATGATGGCAGGCCTGACCCTGCTGTCCGTCTGCCTCGCCGCCTACTCCCAGATGGCCTCTCTGGCCCATCTCTACATCATCAACGTGGGCATCGCGCTCGTACTCGCCCTCGCCGGGCTGGTGCTGAATGTCCTGATCGTGTCGCGCTGGTTCGTGACGAAGCGGGGCACGGCGCTTGGACTGACCCTGGTGGGCACGAGCCTCGGAGGAATCGTGTTCCCGAGAGTCGGCGCGGTCCTTCTTCGAACACACACCTGGCGCGAAGCCATGCTGATGGAGGCGGTCATTCCCTTGATCGTGGCGGTGATCCTGGCTCTCGTCACCCGTGACGCTCCGTCCGAGCTGGGGCTCCAGGCGCTCGGCGCTTCCGGCGCACCCGGATCGTCGCCCGCCTTGACCGGAATGGAATACGGGGACGCCATCCGCACGCGGACGTTCTGGATTCTGACCTTCTGCGCGATGACCACCTTCTACTGCATCCTCGCCGCCCAGGCCCACATGGTTCTCCATCTCAAGGGCATGGGCTGGCCGCTCGAAAAGGCCGCGGGAGGCGTGGGGATCCTCTTCACGATGGGCCTCATCGGCAAGTTCCTCATCGGCTATCTCGCGGACAAACTGGAGCGCCGACTGGTGTTCCTTTCCAACATCTCCATCATGCTGGCCGGCGCGCTCTGCCTCGCCTCCATGCAGGAGAAGCTCCTCTGGCCGTTCATCCTGATCTTCGGTCTCGGCTGGGGCGGCCTCTACACGATGCTCCAGCTCACGTGCATGGATAGCTTCGGCACCCGTGCCGGTGGAAAGATCCTCGGCACGATCACGGTCCTCGATGCGATCGGCGGCGGACTTGGCATCTGGCTCACCGGCGTCCTGTTCGACCGGAGCAAGAGCTACGATGGCGCGTTCGCCCTGATCGCCGGTCTGGTCTTCCTCGCCTTCCTCGCGGCCCTCGCCCTCCAGAATCCCCAGGCCGCTTCAAAGGCGGCCGACGCAAAACCCGTATAGCTGAAACAAAGGCGGAAGTAATGGCAATCAAGAAAAAGGTCGTTCGCAAGACGGGGGCGCGTCGCCCCGGCGCCCGCGCGAAGAAGAGCACGCCCGTGAAGTTCCAGCGGCCCGAGGAAGTGGAGCGTTGGATCAAGAGGGAAGTGGCCGCCCAGGAGCGCATCTACCGGGGCATAGTCCGGGAAATGAACGCGCTCAACGACCGGCGCATCAAGTGGGTCAAGGAGTTCTACCAGCGCCTGCAGACCCGCGGTTTCTCGGTCCACGCGGGAATACGGAGAAAGGTCCGCCCGGAGGAAATCCCACCCGTGCCCAAGCGCATTCGCGTGGTCTTCTGAGCCTGGAACCCTTCTCTCTTTCAATCTCTACCCACTTTTTCGCCGGAGACAGCCCATGGCCCGCCGTCACATCGAACCCTTCGTGGATCGCGACGTTCCCTTCAAGAAGATGACGCTCCCCGGTTTCAAGCGGGGGATGAACTACAAGATGCTCTCGATCGACAAGGACACGGGGGCCTGCACCATGACCGTCCAGCTGGAGGGCGGTTACAAGCAGCCGCCCTCCATCTCGATGTCCGACGTGGAGATCCTCAGCATGAAGGGGACCTTCATGCTCGGCGAGCAGCCCTGCACGCCCGGGTACTACACATTCATTCCTCGAGGGGTGTCTATTCCCTCCATCTCGACCGCGCGCGGTTGCGAGATGCTCCTCATGTACAACGACCGGGAGCCGAACATCATCGAGTCCGACCAGGACGCCACGGGGGCGAAGCGCTCGGACCTCGTCGCCACCAATTCCTATGACGACATGCCGTGGCAGGTGCCGAACCTCTTCCCGGCGACCGAACCGGGGTGCCTCATCAAAGTTCTGCGAATGGATGAGGAGACCCAGGCGCTTTCCTTCCTCTACTGCATGGTTCCCGGCTTCTGGCAGGACAACATCTCGTTTCACGACTGCGCCGAGGAGGCCTACCACATCTGGGGCACCTCGTGGATGATGCAGTTCGGCAACCTGCCGACGGGCGGTTACTTCTGGCGTCCGCCGTACATCAATCACGGCGCCTTTGCGAGCGAGCACGGAGTCCTCGCGTTCGGCCGCACCGATGGCACGCTGCATAACCACTTCCACTTCCACGCGCACACCGAGCCGGACGCCAACCAGAAGAAGGTTGCGAAGAAGCTCGCGAAGCACTCGCCTGACCTGTTCCGGTGGGTGATGACCCAGGGCCACAACCATCCGGACTTCCTTCACGGGCACGGTCCCGACTGGGTTCACTCGCACGACCACAGCGGGCCACACTCCCACGACCATGGTCACGGCCACGGGCATGACCATGATCACTCTCACGGCAAGGGTCGCAAGAAGTAGATACGCCTCCGCGGGCCGGGCAGAGGGGCTCGGATAAGCTCGTTCTCGTGCAGAAGATCCCCCGAACTCTCGAGGCCGCGGAGGTGCGCGTGCTCGGTGCGCTGCTGGAGAAGGAGCAGACGACGCCGGAGCTGTATCCGCTCACCGTCAATTCCCTGATCCAGGCCTGCAACCAGAAGACGGCGCGCGAGCCGGTAATGGAGATGTCGGAGGGAGCGGTGCACGGCACCCTGCGTCAGCTCCTGGCTGACGAGATGGTCTCGAGGTCGGAAGGCGTGCGAGTCACGCGCTGGCACCATGCCCTGAACATGCGATGGGGACTCGATCCGGCGCGCAAAGCGGTGATGACCCTGCTGCTCCTGCGTGGTCCGCAGACCCCGGGGGAGTTGCGCAGTCGGAGCGAGCGTCTCCATGCTTTCGCGACGGTGGGGGAACTCGAGGACGCCCTGCTCGCTCTTTCGGCCGGGCCCGAGCCTCTGGTGCGTGAACTCCCCAAAGGGCCGGGGCAGAAGGAAGCGCGCTGGACGCACCTCGTGGGCGGCGAACCCGTGGACGAGAAGGTCACTCCGGCGGTCCGGCGCTATGCGGCGGACGAGGGGGAGGATCTGGTGACCAGGGTCGCCGACCTGAACCGCCGGGTGCGAGAACTCGAAAGGGTCGTTTCCCTTCTAACCGGCAACCCGCCCACCGAGACCAGGAGCTCATGAGCGACGAATACAAAGTCCAGTGCGTGAAACTCGGAGCCCTGCTGCCCGGGCTCGACAAGCCCCCCTTCTCGAGCCCGCTGGGCCAGCGCATCTACGCGTCCGTTTCGAAACAGGCGTGGGAGATGTGGCAGGAGCAGTCGCGCACGATCATGAACCACTACGGACTCTCGATGGCCGATCCGGAGGCGCG